>JARGGE010000645.1 GCA_029210865.1 Trueperaceae bacterium | reverse complement strand
GTGGACGCTGAAGCTGCGATCGAGGCCGGCGCGCTCCTGCCAGACCTTGAAGGCGTGCCGGAGCTGGCGGTCGCTCAGCCGGTTGCCGTTGCGGCTGACGAACAGCGGCGCGTCGGCTGCGAGGCCCTGCCCGCGCTGCTTCTTCCAGCGGAAGAACTTGTCGAGCTTCGCCCGCAGGGCGTCCGGCAGGAACACCTGCTGGCTGGAGGCGTCGTCGTTGCTCCGCTTGAAGACGCGGAGCTGGACGCGGCGCCTGGCGCGCCCGTCGTCGTCGTAGACGTCCCCGACGTCCAGGGCGATCAGCTCGTGCGCGCGCAGGGCGGTGCCGAGGCCCATCGAGATCAGCACGTGGTCGCGATACCCCCGGGCGTGCTCGCCCGTGACCTTGAGCAGTTTCGCCTGGTCGAGGTCGGTCAAGGTCTTCGGGGGCAGGGTGGATGCGGCGTAGTTCATGAGATCACCTCCTGGGCGTTGTTCGTCGCGACCACATGGAGGCGTTCAACCGCCGGGAAGGCAAGGCAAACGGCGGTTGGCGCAGGGGGCGCGTCGTGA
>JARGGE010000644.1 GCA_029210865.1 Trueperaceae bacterium | reverse complement strand
CATGAGCCGGTCGCCCAGGGTCATCGCCTCGATCTGGTCGTGGGTGACGTAGATGCCGGTGGTGCCGAGGCGCTGCTGGAGCTGCCTGATCTCGAGCCGCATCTGCACCCGCAGCTTGGCGTCGAGGTTGGAGAGCGGCTCGTCGAACAGGAACACCGCCGGCTCGCGCACGATCGCCCGGCCCATGGCGACGCGCTGGCGCTGCCCGCCGGAGAGCTGGCGCGGCTTGCGGCCGAGGAGCTCGCCGATGCGGCGGTAGCGACGAGGGCTGGGTCGTCGCTGGCAGAGGCGTCCCGGAACCCATGGGAAGAGGGCCGCGCGGGTTCCGGATGGAAGGGCCTGCAAGGACCGGCCATCCCGTCCTTCCACGGGAGGAAAGACGCCGAGCTCGGCCCCGAGCTGGCGCATGAGCGCATGCTCTTGCACGATCTCCTCGTCGGTCCAGCGCCCGGGCCGGTAGAGGCGCAGGGCAAAATCTCCCGAAGGGCCGGAGACGCGGTAGGTGGCGTTCTCTCCGAAATCGACCCTTCGGAGGGACCTGTCCGAGGGAAGGCGCCAGAAG
>JARGGE010000643.1 GCA_029210865.1 Trueperaceae bacterium | reverse complement strand
CAGACCACGAAAGGGATCGAGGTAGACCATGGGAGGACAGCTTCTCTCTTCCAAGATTGTCGTCGTCGAAGAGGAACCGCGGGTTCGCGGCATCCCTTCGGCGCCCACCGCCGTGGTCGGTGCCATCGGTATCACCGAGCGCGGCCCCATCGGCCAGACGACGCTCGTGACCTCGTTCGAGGAGTTCGAGACCAAGTTCGGCGGCTTCACGGCGGACTCGGACCTGGCCCTCGCCGCGATGGGCTTCTTCGAGAACGGCGGCAGCCAGCTCTGGGTGGTCCGCACGGTCCACCACACCGACATCACCGATCCGGGCAGCGCCACTGCCGTGCGCGGCTTCGGCTATCTGGTCTCGCCGGGCGCTCCCACGCCCGCGGTGATCACCGGCGCCATCCCGGGACCGTTTCAGCTCGCTGACGGCGACGTCGTGATGCTGTCGGTGAACGGCGGCGCCGACGAGACGGCCACCTTCAACGCGAGCGCCGCCCAGGCAGCCGCCGGAGGCACGTCCCCGTTTGCGCTGGCGGACGGACAGACGCTCACGCTCCGCATCGACGGCGGGCCCG
>JARGGE010000642.1 GCA_029210865.1 Trueperaceae bacterium | reverse complement strand
CCGCTCTACATCGGCACATTGAGCTCAGCGGATGGACCCGCGGGCAATTACATCGAGATGATGAAGTACAATGTCGAAGCCATCGCGACCGCGCTTTCCGATGGCGGCTGACCCGATTCAGATTGGATTTCTATGGCTCAACTGACCGCTCGGTTTCACGATCACATCGTTGACGCACCCCCCATCCATATCGAAGGGATCAGCGTGCGCTTCAACGGAACCGACGCGCTGGTGGACGTCACCGCCGAGATCGAACCGGGCAAACGCATCGCGGTTGTGGGCCCCAACGGCGCCGGCAAGACCACGCTGCTGCAGGTCATCGCCGGCACACTCGAACCAGACCGGGGCAAAGTGAAGATATACGGCCATCGTCCCCAGCGCCACGTTTGCATCGCTTACGTCCCCCAGCGCAGCAAGGCTGACTGGAATTTCCCGGTCAACGTGAGCGAAGTCGTGATGATGGGGCGCATCCGCAGAATCGGCCTTTTCCGCTGGCCGACCCCGAAGGATTGGACTTTTGTGCGCTCAGCCCTTGAACAGGTTAACATGCAGCCGCTCGCAGGGCGC
>JARGGE010000641.1 GCA_029210865.1 Trueperaceae bacterium | reverse complement strand
TGCGCTCGCAGATCATTTCATCGATCCGCCGGCGAATGACCGAGCGCGGCTTCATGGAGTTCCAGACGCCGATACTGACCGCATCAAGCCCCGAGGGCGCGCGCGATTTTCTGGTGCCCTCACGCCTGCATCCGGGCAAGTTCTACGCCCTGCCGCAGGCCCCGCAGCAGTTCAAGCAACTGATCATGGTCTCGGGGTTTGATCGGTATTTCCAGATCGCGCCCTGCTTCCGCGACGAGGACCCGCGCGCCGACCGCTCGCCCACCGATTTCTATCAGCTTGACATGGAAATGAGCTTTGTCGAGCAACAGGACGTGTTCGATACCGTGGCCCCGGTGATTGCGGGCGTGTTTGAGGATTTCGGCGGCGGCAAGGCGGTCGATGCGCCCGAGAGCTGGCCGCAGATCCCCTATGCCGAGGCGCTGCTGAAATACGGCACCGACAAGCCCGACCTGCGCAATCCGATTGAAATGCAGGACGTGAGCGATCATTTCCGTGGGTCTGGTTTCGCCATTTTTGCCAAGCTTCTGGAGCAGGAGGGAGCGCAAGTGCGCGCCATTCCCGCCCCCACGG
>JARGGE010000640.1 GCA_029210865.1 Trueperaceae bacterium | reverse complement strand
TTCGAGTGGTCGGTGACCCGACGCTGCACGCCAAGAGCATCGTCGAGGTGCGCGGCATCTCGGGACTTTTGTCTGGCAAGTACTACGTGCAGGAGGCTAAACACGTGATCTCGGCCTCGGGCTACGTCTGCGAGCTGAAGCTGACACGTGACGGAACCGGGAGGCGTGCCCGGGCGGTTGCGCAGTCGCAGCGCCAACAAGGAGGCTCGCGCAACACGTCTCAGCCCCGCAACGACAGCGAGATGACCCAGGTCGAGGTGGTCGACCCCGAGAGCGGCAGCACCCGCATCGAGTACCGCCGCGACGGCAGGCCCCTCGGCGCGGGCGACCCGGAGGGGACGCGATGAGCGGCTTCGACGACGACATCGGCACCCACGACTCGCGCCTGTTGGGCATGTACGTCGGCTACGTCACCGACCGCAAGGACCCAGAGGGCCTTGGGCGCGTGCGTGTCTGCGTGCCCGGAGTGCTGGAGCCCTTCAGCGCGTGGGCCTGGCCGCTCGGCACCTCGGGCGGCGGCATGAAAGACCACGGCTTCTTCGCCGTGCCAGAGGAAGGCGCCGAGGTGGCGCT
>JARGGE010000063.1 GCA_029210865.1 Trueperaceae bacterium | reverse complement strand
GGTCGACCTGCGCCGCGCCCGCCACGTGGTGACCGAGAACGCCCGCACCACCGAGGCCGCCGACGCGCTCGCCGCCGGTGACGTCGCCCGCGTCGGCGCCCTGATGGACGCCAGCCACGCGAGCCTGGAGACCGACCTCGAGGTCTCCTCGCCGGCCCTCGACGCGCTGGCCGCCGCCGCGCGCGCGGCGCCGGGCTGCCTGGGCGCGCGCATGACCGGTGCGGGCTTCGGCGGCTGCGCGGTCGCCCTGGTGGCGGCCGACGCGGTCGAGGCCTTCGTGCCCGCCACCCTCGACGCGTACCGCGGCGCCACCGGCCTCGAGGCGACCGCCTACCCCAGCCGGGCCGCCGCCGGCGCCGGCCCGGTGCCGTTGGCCGACGCGCGTTCCCCGGACTGACCGAACCGCGGCGTCCCGAGCGCCTCCAGGTGGGCGCCCATGTCCGATGCGCGTCGCCGCGCCTAGGGCCGCTCGGCTGGCGTGGACACCGCGAAGGCGGCGTCGCCCGGCACCAACACCGGATGGTCGGCCGCTGCGCGCAGGGCCGCGGACGCGACGAGCGCCGACGTCGCGTCGGCTGCCGACGTCGCGTCGGCCGCCGCCGGCGCACCGGCCGGCGCCGCGGCGGTGGCCCCGACGATGGCGAGCGCCAGCTCCCGCAGCGCGGCGAAGGCGCTCGCCGCCGGCACGGGGCCGGTGCTGTGGCCGAAGCGGTCGGCGATCGGGCTCAGCAGCGCCGTGTCGTTGAGGTCATGGTGGCCCGACCCGTCCAGCACCAGGTCGACGACGGACGCCGCGCCACCGGCCACGAAGGCCTCGAAGCGCTCCCGGTTCGCCTGCGCGAAGTACCCCACGGCGGGGTCGGAAGCCACCGAGACGAGCGGCTTGTCGGGGCCGGCCGCCCGGCGCGCGGCGTCCATCGGCAGCCACCAACCGTCGAGCGCCAGCGCTGCTGCGCACCCGTCCCAGGCGTGGCATACGTCGATCGCCACGGCGCCCCCCATCGAGTGGCCGGTCGCGACCCCGCGCCCCAGGTCGAGGGCGCCGGCGAAGGCGCCGAGCGGGCCGTCGGGGCGTACGTGCCTCAGCGCCTTGAGGGCGGCGAGCGTCTCGGCGGTCCAGCGCGCGCCCAGGGCGGCGACCGCGGCCCCGTAGTCCGGGACCTCGGCGCGCGGCAGGGGCTCGAACGGGCGCTCGGTCCCGTCGGGCAGGACGGTCAGGAGCGAGCCGCCCGGGTGCTCGACCGCGAGCACGACCGCGCCGTGGCTCGCCAGCTCCTCGGCCAGGAAGGTGTTCTGGCTGCGGAAGCCGCCGAGCCCGTGGTCGAAGGTGACCACCGGCCAGCCGGCCGCGTCGGCCGGGGGCGCCAGCGGCGCGGCCCACGCGCTCCACGAGCGCACCAGACCGAGGTGGCCGAAAGCCCAGGCCGGCAGTCCGCCGGACACCGCCATCGCCGGCAGCAATCGATCGGCGCGCTCGATCCACGGGGCCGCGGTGCCGAAGCGAGGCGGTGCGGATGCCGCCACCTGGGCCGCGGTGCCGAAGGCAGCGGGTGCCGCCGCCGGGGCCGCGTTAGCGGAGGCGACGGTCGCGCCGTCGTCGCGCGGGCTCGGGTACCACAGCCGCACCATCGTCGTCCCGCCGGCGCCCACCGCTGCCCCTCGCGCGTCGACCAGCTCGAGCGGGAAGGCGACGCTCCCGACCGCCCAGGCGCCGGTCGGCGCGGGCAGCCGCGGCACCGGCAGCACCCAGCCCAGGAGCGCCGCCAGGACCAGGACGACCGAGCCCGCCAGCGCCCGGCCCCACGGCAGCGGGTCGCGCTTGCGGCGGTTGCGCCCCATCCTCAGCCGCGGTGCCTCGCGGTGCGGCCGCTCGAACGGCAGCAGCGCGACCAGCAGGACGGCCAGCGCGTAGGCCGGCAGCAACGGCCAACGCGTCCCCTCGAGCGCCACGTGCGCGACCAGCGCGGCGCCGACGGCCACGGTCGCCAGCCCACGCAGCGCCGCCCCGGAGCCGCCGCGCGCGAGCACCGCCGCGAGCCGCAACGCCAACAGCGTGAGCAGGACGAGCTCGAACGTCCTCACGGGGCCCTCCGGATGGCGTCGGCCACCTCCAGCGCCGCGATCGCCGCGCCGTCGAGCCCGAGCACCTCGCGCAGCACCGCGTCGGTGTCGCCACCCAGCGTCGGCGCCGGGCCCGGCGGCCGCGCCGCAGCGCCGAAGGGGCTCGCGACGGTGCGGATGGGGCCGACGACGGGGTCGTCGACGGTGGCCACCATGCCCCGCGCCACCGTCTGCGGGTCGGCCAGCGCCTCGGCCAGGTCGAGGACGGGGGTCGCCGGCACCCCCACCGCCAGCAGGCGCTCTACCCAGGCATCGCGCAAGGCCGTGGCGAAGCGCGCCGCGAGCAGCGGCACGAGCGCCTCCCGGTGCGCGACGCGCGCGGCGTTCGTGGCGAAGCGCGGCTCGGCCGCGAGCTCGGGCAGCCCCACCGCGGCGGCGAGGTGGGCGAACTGGGCGTCGTTGCCGCACGCGACCATGACGGGTGCGTCGGCCGCCGCGAAGGCCTGGTACGGGACGATGTTCGGGTGCGCGCTGCCGCGCCGCACCGGCGCCTCGCCGGTCAGCAGCGTCGCCTGCGCCTGGTTCACGGCGCTGGCGAGGGCGACGTCGAACAGCGCGACGTCGAGGTGCCGCCCGACACCGGTGGCGTCGCGCGCCCGGAGCGCGGCCAGCACCCCCACCGCGGCATGCAGACCGGTCAGCACGTCGACCCAGGCGACCCCGACCTTGACCGGCGGGCCGTCCGTCTCACCGGTCATGGCCATGACGCCGGCGAGCGCTTGGATGGCGGCGTCGTAGCCCGGCTCGCTCGCCCGCGGCCCCGTCGCGCCGAAGCCGGTGATCGAGCACGTGACCAGACGCGGGTTGGCCGCGCGCAGGGTGGCGGCGTCCAGGCCGTAGCGCGCCAGGTCGCCCACCTTGAAGTTGTCGATGGCCACGTCGGCCCGCGCGGCCAGGCGGCGCACGACGTCCGCGCCGCCTGGCGCCTTGAGGTCGACGACCACGCTCCGCTTGTGGCGGTTGGCGCTCAGGTAGTAAGCGCTGCGCGGTTCGCCGACCGGCGCGGAGCCGGGCTCCCCGCCCGCGAAGGGAGGCCCCCAGCCCCTCGTGTCGTCGCCTCGCGGCGGCTCGATCTTCCACACGGTGGCGCCCAGGTCGGCGAGCACCTGGGTGGCGTACGGGCCCGCGAGCACGCGTGAGAGGTCGAGGACGACGAGGCCGGAGAGGTCCATGCCCGGAGTGTAACGCGCGTCCCCGAGCCGCTCGCGGCGCGTCGCGGACGCGACCCAGGCGACCCGTGCCCTGGGACGTGGCGGCGTCGCGCCCGAGGTCGACGCCCGCTCGGGGTCCGTGGTACCTTCCGGCACCACATCGCGTAGGAGGTACGAACCATGCGAAGCGCTCGCTGGATCCTCGCCCTGTCCCTGCTGTCGGCCCTCGGGCTGGCGTCCGCTCAGATCTCGCTATCGATCGCCAGCGGCGGCACCGGCGGGGTCTACTACCCGGTCGGCGGCGGCTACGCCCAGATCATCGACCAGTTCGTCGACGGCTACACCGCCAGCGTCGAGGCCACCAACGCCTCGGTCGACAACGTCGCCTTCATCTCGCGCGGCGACGCCGACCTGGCGCTCGCCCTCGCCGACACCGTCCTCGCGGCGTACGCGGGCACGGGCCGCTTCGGGCCCGAAGGCAACCTGCCGCAGCTCGCCAACCTGCGCGCGCTGACCGTGGCCTACACGAACGCGGTGCACATCATCACCATCGATGGCTCGGGGATCGAGAGCCTCCAGGACCTGGTCGGGAAGCGCGTCTCGGTCGGGGCCCCGGGCTCCGGCACCGAGCTGTCGGCGCAGGCGATCCTGAACGCCGTCGGCATCACCTACGACGACTTCCAGGTCGAGCGCCTCTCCGCCAACGAGACCGCCGACGCCTTGCGCGACGGCTCGATCGACGCCGGCTTCTGGTCGGGCGGCGTGCCCACCGGTGCGGTCCTCTCGCTCGCCGAGACCCGCCAGATCAAGCTCGTGCCGGTGAGCGACGAGGAGTTCGCCGCCATCAACGCGGCGAGCCCGACGCTCATCCGCTACGTCTACCCCGAGGGCGCCTACCGCGGGATCGCCGAGACCGCCTCGGTCGGCACCCCCAACCTGCTCATCGTCGCCGCCGAGATGGACGAGGAGCTCGCCTATCAGTTCACCAAGAACCTCTTCGAGCACGTCCGCGTCGTGCAGGCCATCCACCCCTCGGCCAACGAGACCGTGCCCGAGTCGGCGCTCGCGTCCCCGATCCCGCTGCACCTCGGCGCCATCCGGGCGCTCGAGGAGCTCGGCTTGACCGTCCCCGATCGCCTGAAGGTCGACTGACCTGACGCACGACGGTTCCGGTCCACGCACGTCGGGCACCGGCACGACCGGCACCCGCAGGGGCAGGCGTCCGCGCCTGCCCCTCACCGTGGTCGGCACCGTGCTGCTGTTCGTCGCCATGGTCGGTTCGCTGCCGATGGCGTACGACGTCCTGTTGCGGCCCGGTCCCGAGCTCGTGGTGATCACCGACGCCGGCGAGGAACTGGTGCGCGTCTCGCTCAAGACCGACCCCACCTGGGAGTACGTCTGGACCCACTCGGTGGCCCAGGTCCGGGTCCGCGACGTGTTCGCCTACCGCGACGGTACGATGCTCCTCACGGATCAGTTGACCCCGCTCATCGACATCGCGGGGTTGGGCCACACCCCCGGGCGTGGCGACCTGCGCGACGACGGTGATGGGGGGTACTGGATCGCCGACCTCGACGTCCCGATCGCGGGCAACGTGCACCGGTTCATCATCGGGACCGAGCGCGCGCCCACGACCCTCGTCCATGCCGGTCGCTCCTTCGAGCTGACCGCGACGCACCCGGGCGTGCACGCCCGGATCGAGGTGATCGAACCGTGAGCGACGACCGCGGCGTGGTGGTCATCGAAGCCGAGGAGCGCTCGGTGCTCCCCACCGCTCGCTGGGTGACGATCGCGGTCACCCTGCTCGCGCTCGCGCTGGGCGCCTTCCAGCTCTACACGGCCGGGTTCCGGCCCCTCAACCTCTTCTACCAGCGCGGCTTCCACCTGCTCGTCATCCTCCTGATCGCCTTCCTGGCCTTCCCGATCGGCCGCCGCAAGCGGACGCCGGTCGGCTGGCTGGTCGACGCGCTCTTCCTGGCCGGGGCGCTCTACGCCGGCGGCTACCTGATCGTCGACCTCGACGGCATCGTGGGCCGCTCCGGGTTCTTCCTGCAGCGCGACATCGTGGCGGGGATGATCATGGTCGTCGTGCTGCTCGAGGCCGCGCGGCGCGTCATCGGCGTCACGATCACGGTCATCGCGGTCGTGTTCCTGCTGTACGGCATGGCAGGGCCCCGGGGGGCGCTGCCGTGGCTCGGCGAGTGGTTGCCCGGCATCTTGGCGCACCGCGGCTACAACTTCGATCGCCTGATCGGTCAGCTCTACCTGGGGCAGGAGGGCATCTTCGGCCTACCGCTCGGGGTCGCGGCGACCGTGGTGTTCACCTTCGTGCTCTTCGGCGCCTTCCTAGAGATGACCGGCGCCGGCAAGTTCTTCATCGACCTCGCCTACGCGCTCGCCGGCCGGCAACGCGGCGGACCGGCCAAGGCGGCGGTGGTGGCGTCGGGCTTCCTGGGGTCGATCTCGGGCAGCGCGATCGCGAACGTGGTGACCACCGGCGCCTTCTCGATCCCGCTCATGAAGAAGCTCGGCTACACCAAGGAGGAGGCGGGCGGCGTCGAAGCCGCGGCCTCCACCGGTGGCCAGGTGCTGCCGCCCATCATGGGCGCGGGCGCCTTCCTGATGGCCGAGTACACCGGCCTCCCCTACGCCGAGATCGTGCGCCTGTCGATCCTGCCGGCCTTCCTGTACTTCGCCACCGTCTACCTCTTCGTCGACATCATCGCCGCCAAGCGCGGCATGCGCGGGCTGACGCGCGAGGAGCTGCCGCGCCTGCGCGAGGTCTTCCGCGACGGCTGGTACTACCTGGTCCCGCTCGGCATCCTCATCTACTTCCTGCTCGCCAGCGTCTCGCCGAACCGCGTCGGCTTCATCGCGATCGTCTCGATCCTGATCGTCGCGGCGCTCCGCTGGGCCATCCGGCGCTTCCTGCTGCGCGTCGACCACGGTCCGCGGCTGCCCCCGCTCGCCATGCTGGGCGGCCTGGCGGTGCGGGTGGTCGACGCCTTCGTCATCGGCGCCCGCAACGCCGTGCCCGTCAGCGTCGCCTGCGCCATCGCGGGCGTGGTCGTCGGCGTCATCACGCTCACCGGGTTGGGGCTCAAGTTCTCGGCGCTCATGCTCACCTTCTCGGGCGGCAACCTGCTCCTCGCGCTCGTCCTGCTCATGCTGGCGAGCCTGGTGCTCGGCCTCGGGCTCCCGGTGACGGCCGCCTACATCGTGCTGGCCGTCCTCGCGGCGCCGCTGCTGCAGACCGAGTTCGGCATCCCGATCCTGGTCGCGCATCTGGTCATCTTCTGGTACTCGCAGGACTCGAACGTCACGCCGCCGGTGGCGCTCGCCGCCTTCGCCGGGGCCGCCATCGCGAACGGCGACCCCATGAAGACGGGCTTCCAGGCGTGGAAGTTCGCCAAGGGGCTCTACCTGATCCCGCTGTTCATGGTCTACAACCCCGAGATCATCGTCGGCGGTGCGCCCCTGTACGTCGGCTGGACGGTCCTGACCGCGATGATGGCGCTCTTCGCCTTCGCGGCGGCGCTCGAGGGCTTCATGTTCACGACCATGTACTGGTACTCGCGCGTGCTCGTCGCGGTGGGGTTAATGCTCATCTTCTTCCCCGACTTCGCGGTCGAGGTCGTCGGCTTCACGCTCATGCTCGTCGTCCTGGCGATCAACTGGACCAAGCGGCGGCGCGAGCAGGCCATCCTCCTGGCCACCTGAACGCTGCGGCGGCGCCGGCAACCCCGCCGCTCGCTTGCGCCGCCAGCCCGGTCAGCGCCCGAGCAGCGCCAACGCTAGGTCGGGGCGGTCGGTGATCAAGCCGTCGACGCCCAGGTCGAGCAGGCGCGCCATCTCGTCAGGTTCGTTGATCGTCCAGACGTCGAGGCGCAGGTTGCGCTCGCTCGCCCCCCGCACCATCCGCCCGGTGACCACCTCGATCGAGCCCTGCCGCACCGGGACCTGGAGGGCATCGGCGGCCGGGCGCGTCCAGCGACCGAGCCCCAGCAGGTTGAAGACGTAGAACGAGGTCACCTCGTCGGGGCCCGCCGACGTGGCCACGTCTGGGCAGAGCTCGCGGAAGGCGCGCAGGTTGGCGTCCAGGAACGAGGCCACCATCACCGAGCGCTCGCGCCCGGCGGCGCGGATGACGTCGCACGTGGCCGCCGGCACGCGCGGGTCGTCGGCCTTCATGTCGAGGTTGACGCCCACGGTGGGGAACGCCTCGAGCACCTCGGCCAGCGTCGGGATCGTCAGGCCCGCGCCGCGGTAGGGGGCCGCGTCGGGGTCGCCGCCGGGCGGGCGCCAGTCGTAGGCGGCGTCGAGCGCCTGCAGCTCCGCGTAGGTGTAGCCGACCACCGGGCCGGTCCCGTCGGTCGTGCGGTCGACGGTGTCGTCGTGGAGGACGACGATCACGCCGTCGGCGGTGATCTGCGTGTCGAGCTCGAGCACGTCGACGCCCAGCGCCACCGCGTGCGCGAAGGCCTGCATCGTGTTCCCCGGGTTCAGGTGGTCGCCGCCGGCGTGGGCGTGGACGTGGGGCCCCGGGCCGAGGAAGGTGGCGTAGTACGTGCGCTCGGGCCGCGGCTGGCCGAGCACCGCGCCGACGCCGTAGGCGACGGCCATGAACACGACGAGCACACCAAGGGCACGGAGCGGGCGGAAACGGCGGCTGGGGCGGGCGGCGGAGCGGCGCATGGCGGCATGCTACGGCACCGCCGCGCCCCCAGGAGGCGAGGTGCTGCGCGACGGGTCGTGCGATGCGCGGTGCGGCGATCGCGTGCGCGGCGCACCTCGACGACCTCGATCAGATCGTCTTCGACACCGGCGGCGGATACGAACGTGCGACCGAAGCCGCCCCTGGGTGGTACGCGCTGTGCGCTTGGTCGAACCTTGCAATCTGAAAGCGGGACTTTGAGATTGCAAGGTTCGACCCAGTCCCCACGGACACGGCCCCCCGACGTCTAGCGGGCTGCCACCCGAGCGTCCGGCAGGCGCGCTACAGGGCCGCGCTCACCACCTGCTGCTCGCGATCCTCGACACCAACACGAGAACCGGCCGCGGCTGGGAGCCACGGCCGGTCCCCGCTCGACGAACGAGACAGCGGCTCAGTCCAGGAAGTCGCGCAGCTTGCGGGTCCGGCTCTCGTGGTACTTGAGCTTGCGCAGCGCCTTGTTCTCGATCTGGCGGATGCGCTCGCGGGTGACCCCGAAGTGGCTGCCGACCTCCTCGAGGGTGTGCTCGCGGCCGTCGACCAGGCCCTTGCGCAGCTTGAGGACCATCGCCTCGCGCTCGCTGAGCTTGTTGAGCGCCTCGTCGAGCTCCTCGCTGAGGATGATCTTGCTCGCCTGCTCCACCGGCGACTCGATGTTCTCGTCGGGGATGAAGTCGCCGTAGAAGCTGTCCTCTTCGTCGCCGATCGGCGTCTCGAGGCTGAAGGGTTCGCGCGTGAGCTTGAACGCCTCCTCGACCTTCTCGGCGTTCCAGTCGGGCCCCATCGCGTCGGCGATCTCGGCGAAGGTGGGTTCGCGCGAGAGCTCCTGCTGCAACCGGCGGCTGGCGCGCGTGAGCTTGTTGATCGTCTCGACCATGTGCACCGGGATGCGGATGGTGCGCGACTGGTCGGCGATCGCCCGGTTGATCGCCTGTCGGATCCACCAGGTGGCGTAGGTGCTGAACTTGTAGCGGCGGCGGTACTCGAACTTCTCCACCGCGCGGATCAACCCCTGGTTGCCCTCTTGGATGAGGTCCAGGAAGCTCATGCCGCGCCCGTTGTATTTCTTGGCGATCGACACGACCAGACGCAGGTTGGCCTCGATCAGGTGCTGACGCGCCAGGTCGCCGTCCTCGACGATCCGCGCGAGCCGGCGGCGCTGCCGCTCTTCGTCGGCGTAGGCGCCCTCCTCGAGCTGCTTGCGGGCGGCCTCACCCTCCTCGATGCGGCGCGCCAGGGAGATCTCCTCCTCGAGCGTGAGGAGCTTGACGCGGCCGATCTCTTGCAGGTACTGCCGGACGGGGTCGTTCGTCTTGACGCGGGCGTCGGCCATCGCCTCGGCGCGCGCCTCCATCTCTTCGCGATCGAGGTCGGAGCGCTCCTCGTCGGTCATCTCGTCGTCGGCGATGTCCTCGTCGTCGAAGCCGCCGAGGTCCTCCTCGTCGATCGCCTCGCCGTCGGCCAGGTCCGCGATGGTGATGCCCTGCTTCTGGGCCAACTCCATCAGGTCCTCGAAGGTGGCCTCTTCGGGGTCGGCGCCCATCGCCAGCGCCTGGTTGAAGGCGCCGGTGAGCTCGACCGTGTCGACCGAACCGGACTTCTTGCCGGCCAGGATCACGGCGACGATCGGCGCCATGCTGAGCCAGCCGCTCGTCGGCATGTCGGGGACCGGCTCGCTGCTCGCCGCGGCCGCACCCTTGGCGCCCTTCGCCGCGGCCGCCTTGGCACCCTTCGCGGGCGCCGCCTTCTTCGCCGGAGCCTTCTTGGTGGGCGCCTTCTTCGCGGACTCCGGTTCGGCCGCGGCCGCCGCCGGCGCCGCGTCCGCGACGTCGCGCTCGGCGGTCGCAGGCTTCTTGGCGGACGCCGGCTTCTTCTTCGCCGCAGGCTTGGCGGCGGCCTTCTCGGCGGACTTCGCGTCAGGCTTCGCCGCAGCGGCCGTCACCTCGGCCGGTGCCGCGGCTGCGGCCTTGGGCGCCGGCTTCTTCTTCGCACCGGGCTTGGCGGCGGGCTTCGCCCCGGTGTCGGCTGCGGAGGCCGCCTGCGCTTCGGGTTCGGGGTTGGTTCGGGCCTTGGCCACCGTACCTCCTGGGTCGGTCGGAACGCACTCGGTGGGAACGCACTCGGTGGGAACGCGCGCACCGACCTCGCGGCACGCGTAGAACGCCGGACCCACGCGTGGCCCGGCGACTGGACGCGCGAGCGTACCACGGTCGCGGGGGAACCCCGTCTCGCGCGCCACGGCGCGCGCCATGACGCGCACCACGCCGCGGCCTCGACGCCCCCCGGGACGGCGTCCGCCACCGCGCGTTGTACCCGAGGCGGGGTCGGGACACAAGTCCCTGTTCGCGGCGTTAGTAGCCCGCAGCCCACCCCAGAGGCGTCCTTCCCGCCTCCGCTAGTCTGAAGTTGGACTGCCTGTAGTCACGTGAGCCCCGTCAGTGACGGGGCTCAGGTCGTTATGCGGGGTGCGCGCTCGT
>JARGGE010000639.1 GCA_029210865.1 Trueperaceae bacterium | reverse complement strand
CATGATCGACCCGCCGCGCCCGGAAGTGCGGGAGGCAGTGATCATGACCAGGACTGCTGGCATCCGCCCGATCATGATCACCGGGGATCATCCGCTCACCGCGCAACGCATCGCAAAAGACCTCGGGATTGCCGAGACGGACCAGGCGCTGACCGGCGTGGATCTCGAGAGAATGGATGATGCCGAACTCGCTCAAGAGCTTGAGAGCGTCTCGGTGTTTGCACGCGTATCCCCGGAGCATAAGCTCAAGATCGTGCGTGTGCTCCAGAGCAAGGGTCACATCGTCGCGATGACCGGCGACGGCGTCAACGACGCACCGGCGCTGCGCCGCAGCGATATCGGGGTCGCGATGGGCATCACCGGCACGGACGTGGCGAAAGAAGCCGCCGACATGGTCATCCTGGATGACAACTACGCCACGATCGTGCGCGCCGTGCGCGAGGGCCGCAACATTTATGACAACGTCCGCAAATTCATCAAGTACACGCTGACCAGCAACGCCGGTGAGATCCTCGTCATGCTGATCGCACCACTGCTCGGCATGCCACTCCCGCTGACCGCCATCCAGATCCTATGGATCAA
>JARGGE010000638.1 GCA_029210865.1 Trueperaceae bacterium | reverse complement strand
CTACGTGCTCGGCGCGATCCCGTCGGCGGCCCTCGCCGCACGGCTCAAGGGCCACCGCATCTTCGACGTCGGCTCGGGCAACATGGGCGCGATGAACACCGCCCGCAACCTCGGCTGGGGGCTGGGCGTGGCGGTGTTCGCCGCCGACGTGGGCAAGGGGGCGCTCGCGACCCTGCTGGGCCTGGCGATGGCGCGAGCCGTGGGGTTCGGGCCCGAAGCGACGCTGACGACCGCCCTCGCGGCCGGCTTCGGGGCGGTGGTCGGGCACGCCTGGTCGGTCTACGTGCGCTTCCGCGGCGGCAAGGCGCTCGCGACGATCTTCGGCGCCTCGCTCCCGCTCTACCCGCTCGGTGGGCTCGCGGGTATGGTGCTCCTCGTGGCCCTGACCCTGTTGAGCCGGCGCCCGCAGGCGGCGGCCATCGTGACGCTCGCCGCGTACCCCGTGGTCGTCGCCCTCGCCGAACGGCGCGCGGGCGCAGACCTCGACACCGCCTTCGCGCTCTTCACCGGGACGCTGCCCCTCGCGCTCGTGGCGCTGTGGAAGCACCGCCGACCGAAGGTCGCGGCGCCCACCGAGGGCTGAC
>JARGGE010000637.1 GCA_029210865.1 Trueperaceae bacterium | reverse complement strand
AGCTGCCGCGCGAGGTGCTCGCAGTGCTCGACCCGGGCCGAGAGCACGAGGGTCGCGTGGCGGTTGAAGGTGGCCTCGGTGATGAGGCGCAGGAGCAGCGCGTTGCGGTCCGCGTCGCGCACGAGCCGGGCCACGAGCTCGGTGTGCGAGCCCGCATCGGAGGCGACGCCGGTGCTCACCGCGACGACCTCCGGCACGATGAGGTGGCCGGCCTCGACGAGGCGCGCGTGGTCGATCTGGAACGCGGGCGCGCCGAGGGCGTGGTCGAGCAGTGGGGTCAGGCCGTCGC
Organism: Trueperaceae bacterium; assembly: GCA_029210865.1. Taxonomy (GTDB): domain Bacteria; phylum Deinococcota; class Deinococci; order Deinococcales; family Trueperaceae; genus JAABTL01. The sequence goes on along the minus strand of JARGGE010000637.1, from coordinate 305 downwards.
TGCGCTCGGGCGTGGCGGTCAGGCCGAAGCGGTAGAAGGCGGGCATGGCCGCGACCACGTCGCGGAACGTGGAGGCGGGGACGTGGTGGCACTCGTCGACGATGAGCGTGCCGAAGCGCGCCCCGAGCTCGGCGAGCGCCGCGGGGGCGAGGTTCACAAGCGTCTGCACCGTCGCGACGGTCACGACGTCGGGCGCCGCGCTGCCGCCGGCGATCACGCCGGGCTCGACGCCGAGCGCGTCTCGCAAGGTCGCGCGCCACTGCTCCAGCAGGTCGTGGGTGTGCACCAGCACGAGCGCGGGCTGG
>JARGGE010000636.1 GCA_029210865.1 Trueperaceae bacterium | reverse complement strand
CTGCCGGTGGCTCTCTCAGGAGCTCGCGGACGGTCTGGGCGCGCAGCTTGAAGCGGCGCTTGATGAGCTCGGCGTAGCCGTCGCGGAGCACGGGGTCGGCGGTGCGCAGCAGCGGCAGCAGCTCGCGCAGGCGCGCGCTCACCTCGTGCTTGGGGGCGTCGGCCGGGATGCGCTCGAGCTGGTGCTCGACCCAGTCGGCGGCCTCGCGCAGCACCTTGTGCAGCGCCTCGGGGCCGCCCTGCGCGACGAGCTCGTTGAGGTCGACCTTGTCCTTGCCGTCGGGCCGCGGGATGCGGGCGACGCGGACGACGCGGCCCGCCTCCTGGAGCGCGGCCGCGGTCTCGAAGGCGCCGGCCTCCCCGGCGCCGCTCGCCTCGGAGTCGTTGCAGATCACCACCTCGGCGACGCGCTCGGTCAGCGCGATGAGCTTCGGCAGGTCCTTCTTGCGGAAGCGGACGGTCACCGGCGAGATGCACGGGACGCCGGCCTGCAGGGCGGAGATGCAGTCGGTCACGCCCTCGGTGACGAGGAGCCGCTGGACGCCCGCGCGTGTGGCCGCGTCCTCGTTGTAGAAGGTGTCGTTCTGGACGAGGGCCGAGACGTA
>JARGGE010000635.1 GCA_029210865.1 Trueperaceae bacterium | reverse complement strand
AGGCAGTCTGCACGGCCACTGCCCCGTATGCGGCCGCGTGAGCCCGATTGAACCCATAACGAGCGAAATCCTCCCAGTCGCTGAACACGCGGTCTGCGATATCGGCCGGGAGCCCTTTGCCCACAGCACCCTGAACGAAGCTCTCCCGGTGCCGCCTGAGTTCATCGGCGTCCTTTTTTGAGATGGCTTTGCGCAAGTGGTCGGCCTGTGCAGCGGAGAAACCGGCCAGCTCCACGGCCGCGCGCATGATCTGCTCCTGGTAGACCGGGATCCCGTAGGTTTCATCGAAGATCGGCTCAAGCGCCGGGTGAAGATAGGAGACTTCTTCCTCGCCGTGCATGCGGCGGATGTAGCTGGGTATGAACTCCATCGGGCCCGGCCTGAAGAGCGCCACCATGGCGATGACATCGTCCACTTTAGCAGGCTTCATCTCCATCAGGAAGCGGCGCATCCCGGCCCCCTCGACCTGGAAGATGCCGATGACCTCGCCCTTCCCCAGCAGCTCGTAGGTCTTGGGGTCGTCGAGCGGTATGCTCTCCAGGCAGAGATCAATACCTTGGCGCTCCCGTACCATCTCGCAGGTCCTGGCCATGACCGTCAGCGTC
>JARGGE010000634.1 GCA_029210865.1 Trueperaceae bacterium | reverse complement strand
ATTCCACGCCGCAAAGTTACGGCCACGCCATCTCCTGTGTATGAATGGGCGTTGGAGGTGATCTCCCACACCCGGCCCCAGCCTCCGGTCGCGAAAATTACTGCTTTCGCGTGGAATGTGTGGACCTCGCCTGTGTCCAATTCAACCGCCACAACCCCACAGGCTTTGCCGTCGTTGACGATCAGGTCGAGGACCTGAAACTCATCGTAGAATTTGACTTTGTTCTTGATGCACTGTTGGTAGAGCGTCTGCAGAATCATGTGCCCGGTGCGGTCGGCGGCGTAGCAAGCTCGCCGGACCGGTTTGCCGGTCTCGTTGTTGGTATGCCCGCCGAACGGGCGCTGGGCGATGCGGCCTTCCGCAGTGCGGTTGAAAGGCAGCCCCATGTGTTCCAGTTCATAGACGGTATCGACCGCCTCATTACACATAAACTCGATCGCGTCTTGGTCGCCCAAATAATCGCTGCCTTTGACGGTGTCGTAGGTGTGCCACTCCGGGCTGTCTTGCTCTTCGCTGGCCAGCGCCGCGCCGACCCCTCCCTGCGCTGTTCCAGTGTGTGAACGGACGGGATACAGCTTGCTCAGAACCGCCGTTTTGGCGCCTTTTGAGGCACT
>JARGGE010000633.1 GCA_029210865.1 Trueperaceae bacterium | reverse complement strand
CCCAAGATGAGCCTCACCGACCTCACGGTGCTCGTCTACGGGCCCAGCAAGATCGGGAAGTCCACGTGGTGCGCGAGCGCCGAGGGCGCCGTGTTCCTCGCCACCGAGGCGGGGCTCAACAGCCTCGAGGTGTTCCAGGCGCCCATCGGCTCATGGGACGAGCTGCTGGCCGCCTGCTGGGAGGAGACCGTCGACGCCGGGCCCTACGACTTCGGCGACAAGGACATCGACTGGGGCCAGGTGCTCCAGGGCGACCGCTTCGTCGCGCTCCTGAAGGTCCGGGCGCTGACCTACGGGCCCGAGTACGCCTTCGCGGTCGCCTGCCAGAACGAGGGCTGCCGCGCCCGCATCGAGTGGGAGCTCGACCTCGGCGAGTTGCCCGTGCGCCGCCTCGGCGACGAGAGCCGCGCGGCGTTCACCGCCGGCAACCGCTTCGAGACCACGCTGCCCGACGAGGGCGTGCGCGTGTGGTTCCGGCTCTTCACCGGCGCCGACGAGCGGCGGCTGCCCCAGCTCCGCCGCAGCGCCGGCGAGCGGATCCTCTCCGCGATGCTCGGCTGGCGCGTGCTCGAGGTCGAGGGCGTGCCCGACAAGGACAAGCGCCGCTTCCTCGAGG
>JARGGE010000632.1 GCA_029210865.1 Trueperaceae bacterium | reverse complement strand
CCTCGTAGCCCTCGGCAAGCGGGTCGAAGAACGCGATGGCCACGGTGATGCCGTCGAGGTCGTCGAGCAGCTCAAACCACCGATCGAAGTCCTCCCAGGCGCGGTCTGGCACTGGCCCGAAGCCAGCGATGCGCTGCAGCCCCGTGAAGCTCTGCAGCGTCCAGTGCTCGGCCTCGCCCGGCTGGGCGCCGGCGTTCTCGAAGCTCGGGTTCAGGATCGCCATCTACAGCAACCCTCCCGTGTCGCCGTCGACGAGCGTCACGTTGCCGAGCAGCGGGAACTCCTTGATGCCGAGCTTGATGTCCGCCGGCAGGCCGTTGAGCTTCAGGTCGCCGTGGCGGTCGCCGATCTTGCGCACGCCGTCGGTGTCGCGGATGACGTTGAAGACGTCGGACCAGGCGATCTCGCCCACCGGGCTGCCGCCCTGGTCCTTGATGTTGAAGCCGAAGTCGACGAGCGGGTTGGGCGTGCCGTCTGCCTCGCTGACCCGGAACATCGCCGCCAGGTTCGCCTTGATGCGGTCGCGCACCGCGGCCTTGGCGTGGCCCTGGCGCAGGTACACGCGGGCCTCGACGTCGACGTTGCGGTAGACCGGGCTCTGCACGGCGATCTGGAAGGTCA
>JARGGE010000631.1 GCA_029210865.1 Trueperaceae bacterium | reverse complement strand
CGAGACGGCACTCCGGACGCTCGCGGACCTCGAACGCCGTTCCGAGTAGGCGCGCGGCGCCGCGACGCCACATGCATGTCGGTAGCAGTCAACGACGAAGCAGGCTGACGTCGGCGACCGCGCGCAGCGCGGCACGCAGGTCCTCGTCGCCGGGCGCGCCGTCGCGCACGGCGACCGTGCGCTCCTCGAGGCGCGTGAAGCTGTTGACGGCGTTGACCACCACCACGCGCGCGCGCACGCGCGCCTCGCCCGGGCCGGTCGGCAGCGCCAGGAGCGCGGTCGGCACGTCGGCGACGGTGAAGGGTCCGGCGCCGGCCGGCGGGGCCGGCGTGGTCGCCTCGAAGGGGCGCGCGACGCCGTCCTCGGCGACCACCACGCCACCCACGACCACCCGCCGCGGCGGGTAGGCACCGAGCGCGTCGAGCACCACGTAGTCGGCGTGGGCGCCAGGGGCGAGCACGCCCAGGTCGTGCAGGCCGAGGTAGCTCGCGGGTCGCAGCGTCGCGGCCGCGATCGCGTCGAGGGGGTCCCACCCGAGCGCCACGGCGGTCTCGACGAGCCGGCTCAGGTGACCGGACGTCAGGCGGTTGGGCATGACGTCGTCGGTGATGAGCAGCACGCGGCT
>JARGGE010000630.1 GCA_029210865.1 Trueperaceae bacterium | reverse complement strand
CGCAGGCGGCCACCGCCGAGATCACCTTCTCGCTCGCGCGCCCGCCCACCGCCGACGTGGTCCTGCCCGCCGGGGCGGTCGTCCGGACGCAGGAGGTCACCGAGCCGGTCCGCTTCCAGCTCTTGGCCGACGTCCTGATCCCGGCCGGAGCCGACCCGCCCGGCGCGGCCGGCGTCGTCCAGAACTCCGAGACCCACACGCAGCTCTACGACGCGCTGGGGCTGGCGGACCTCGACGTCGCGCTCGACCACACGCCCTACCTCGACGGCTCCGCGGTCGTCTCGGCGGCGAACGGCGCGTACTCGGAGATCGACAGCCTGCTCGGCTCCGAGCCCAACGACCGGCAATTCATGGTGCTGGTCGACCAGAACGACCGCGCCACCATCCGCTTCGGCAACGGCGCCAGCGGCGCGCCGCCCACGGGCACCGTGCAGATCACCTACAAGACGGGAGGCGGCGCCGGCGGCAACGTGGACGCGGGGCGGCTGGTCGTCCTCGAGGGTGCCTTCAGCGACGTCCACGGCCACCCGGTCCAGGTCTCGGTGACCAACGCCGACCCCGCTTCCGGGGGCACCGACCGGCAGAGCGTCGCCGCCGCCAAGCTGCTCGCGCCCGAGAGTCTGCGCACG
>JARGGE010000062.1 GCA_029210865.1 Trueperaceae bacterium | reverse complement strand
TCGGCTTGGCCGGCGCCGCCTCCTGCCGGGGCTCGCTCGCGGCCGGTGCGGCGGACTCGGGCTCGGGTTCGGCGGGCTCGGGCGCGCTGGCCTCGGCCGGCGCCTCGTCGGCAGCGGGCTTCGCCTCGGCCGCACCGGCGCCGGCGCCCTCGGCGTCGACGGTCAGCACTACCTGGCCGATCTTGGCCTCGGCGTTGGCCTGCACGTGGACCTTGGTGACGACGCCGGCGACCGTCGACGGGACCTCGACGACCGCCTTGTCGGTCTCGAGCTCGAGGACCGGCTGATCGGCCTCGATCCGGTCGCCTTCACTGACGAGCACCGCCACGACGGTGCCGGACTCGATGCCTTCGCCGACCTCGGGAAGCTTGAACTCTTGGGGCACGGGGGTCCTCTCTCGTCCTCGGACGGGGCCGCCCTCAGGCGGTGACGGGGTTGGGTTTCTCGGGATCGATCCCGAGCTCGACGATCGCCTTGGCGACCGCTTCGCGTTCGAGCGCACCGTCGTCGGCCAGCGCGGACAGCGCGGCGAGGGCGATGTGCTTGGCGTCCACCTCGAAGAACTCGCGCAGTTCGGCGCGGGCCTCGGAACGGCCGAAGCCGTCGGTACCCAGCGCCACGATCGGTCGCGGCGCGTGGCGGCCGAGGGCGTCGACGAGGATCTTCACGTAATCGGTCGCGGCCACGAGCGGCCCCTTGGCGCCCTCGAGCACGCGGCGCACGTACGGAACCCGCGGCTCCTCGGTGGGGTGCAGTCGGTTCCAGCGCTCGACGTCGAGCGCGTCGCGGTGCAACGCCTTGAGGCTGGTGACGCTCCAGACGTGCACCGCCACGCCGAAGTCGGCCTCGAGCCGCTCGGCGGCGGCGAGCGCCTCGTGCATCATCGCGCCGGCGGCGATCAGCTGCACGTGCTTCTTCGCACGCTTCTTCGGGCTCGGGCGGTAGAGGTACAGGCCCTTGAGGACCCCCTCCTCGAGCGCCGCGCGCTCCAGGTGTTCCGGCGCCTTGGGCTGCGGCTTGTTCTCGTTCCCGACCGTCAGGTAGTAGTAGACGCTCTCCTGGGCCTCGTACATCCGCCGCAGCCCCTCGCGCACGACGATCGCGAGTTCGAAGGCGAAGGTGGGGTCGTACGCCTCGAGGTTGGGGATCGGGTAGGCGAGCAGGTGCGACTGCCCATCCTGGTGCTGCAGGCCCTCGCCGGCGAGCGTCGTGCGGCCAGCGGTGGCCCCCACGAGGAAGCCCTTCGCGCGCATGTCGCCCGCCAGCCAGGCGAGGTCGCCGATGCGCTGGAAGCCGAACATCGAGTAGTAGATGTAGAACGGCACCATGTTGAGCCCATGCGTGGCGTACGCGGTGCCCGCAGCGATGAACGAGCTCATGGCGCCGGCTTCGGTGATGCCCTCCTCGAGCATCTGGCCGCTCTTGGACTCCCGGTAGTACATCAGGTTGTCCTTGTCGACCGGTTCGTAGAGCTGCCCGTACGACGAGTAGATGCCGATCTGGCGGAACAGCGCCTCCATCCCGAAGGTGCGCGCCTCGTCGGGGATGATCGGCACGACGAGCTTGCCCCACGCCTCGTCCCGCAGCAGCTTGCGCAACACCGAGACGAACACCATCGTCGTCGAGGCCTCGCGCTCGCCGGTGCCGCCGAAGAACTCCTCGATGAGGTCGGGCCCCGGCGCCGCCAACGGCTCCACCGTCACTCGGCGCGCCGGCAGCGGCCCGCCCAGCGCCTTGCGGCGCTTGAGGACGTACGCGACCTCAGGGGCGTCCGGCTCGGGGCGGTAGAAGGGGTACTTGGCGATCTGGTCGTCGGCGATCGGGATCTTGAGCCGGTCGCGGAACTTGCGCATCTCGGCCTCGTCGAGCTTCTTCTGCTGGTGGGTCGGGTTCTTGCCCTCGGCCTTCTCGCCCAACGCGTACCCCTTGACGGTGCGCGCGAGGATGACGGTCGGCGACCCCTCGTGGCGGACGGCGCGGTGGTACGCCGCGTAGACCTTGACGGGGTCGTGGCCGCCGCGGTTCAGTTGGTCGAGGTCCTCGTCGCTCCAGCCCTCGATGAGCTTCTTCAGCTCGGGGCTGTCGAAGAAGCTGGCGCGCAGCTCCGAACCACCGAACGCGGCGTAGCGCTGCGACTCACCGTCGATGAGCCGGTTGAAGCGCCGCGCCAGCGCGCCGTCCTCGTCCTTGGCCAGCAGCTCGTCCCACTTGCTGCCCCATGCGACCTTGATGACGTTCCAGCCGGCGCCGCGGAAGATGCCCTCGAGCTCCTGGATGATCGAGCCGTTGCCGAACACCGGGCCGTCGAGGCGCTGCAGGTTGGCGTTGACGACCCAGATCAGGTTGTCGAGCCGTTCGCGCGCGGCGAACTTGATCGCGCCCAGCGTCTCGGGCTCGTCGGTCTCGCCGTCGCCCAGGAAGGCCCAGACCTTGCCGTCGCCCTTGGGCTTGAGGTCGCGCGCCTCGAGGTAGCGGTTGAAGCGCGCCTGGTAGATCGAGAGGATGGGCCCGAGCCCCATCGAGACGGTCGGGAACTGCCAGAAGTCGGGCATGAGCCACGGGTGCGGGTAGGAGCTGAGGCCCTGGCCGTCCTGGAGCTCGCGGCGGAAGTTGCGCAGCTGCTCGACGTCGAGGCGCCGCTCGAGGTACGCGCGGGCGTACATGCCGGGGCTCGCGTGCCCCTGGAAGTAGACCTGGTCGGCGTCGGGGCCGGCATCGGCGCCGCGGAAGAAGTGGTTGAAGCCGACCTCGTACAGGGTCGCGGCCGAGGCGTACGTGCTGATGTGGCCGCCGATGCCGTCGGACTCCTTGTTGGCGCGCACGACCATCGCCATGGCGTTCCAACGGATGAGCGCGCGGGCGCGCTTCTCCAGCGCGAGGTCGCCCGGGTACTCGGGCTGCTCGTGCGGCGGGATCGTGTTCAGGTAGGGCGTGACGGACGAGAACGGCGTCTGGATGCCGTGGCGGTGGGCGTGCTGCTCGAGCAGGTCGAGGATCTCGGTGACGCGCTCGGGCCCGCCGGAGGCGAGCACGTAGTCGAGCGACTCGAGCCATTCGCGGGTCTCGACGCGGAGCAGTTCGGCGTGTTGCTCGGGCGCCAGCTGCGCGCGGTCGCTGTTCGGGAGGTCGTCCAGTACGTCGGTCACGAAGGGTCCTCTCTGGGGTGCGGGCGTCGCCGCCCGTGGTGCCGCATGCGATTCCGCGTCTGCGGCGCTCCGGCGCCGACCGATCGGCGCGCGACGAAACCCGACGCCCGCGACGACCGGGGGGTCGTGCAGGGGCTCGGGGGCGTGGCCTGGGCCACGCGGTGCCGCATGCTACCGCGTGGCCGGCCGCCGCCCGGGGGCCGCGCCGACGTTGGCCGGCCGAGCGACGCTTGGTAGGCTCGCCGGCGACCGGACGCGCGCGCGTCCCCGGGAGGCGCGATGGACTTCCGCCACAACACCGTCCTCAAGGAGCACTACGCCTTCTTCGTCGCCGACCGCGACGCGCAGGTGCGGGGCGGCGAGCACGGCTTCTACGTGCGCGACACCCGCGTGCTGTCGCGGTACGCCTGGCGCTGGCTGTCGATCGACGGCGCCGAGCCGCAGACGCTGCTCGTCGACGCACCGCGCCCCGACCTCCTGCACGCCCACTACGCCCGGATCGAGGGCCCAGCGCAGACGCTGGCGCTGCGGCGCACGCTGCGCGCGCACGCGGCCGGCTTCACCGACACGCTCGAGGTGGCGAACGCGTCGCAGGAGCGGCGCTCGCTCAGCGTCGAGCTCGCCGTGGCGGGCGACTTCGCGGACGTCTTCGAGGTCCGCGGCTGGCCCGCGATCGAGCGCGCCCCCGCGGTCGCCGAGGCCGGGGGTCGCGAGCTGACGCTCCGCCATACGGCCACCGACGGCGTCGCGTGCGCAGTCCACCTGCGCTTCGACGCGCTGGCTGCCACCCACCCCGACGGCGCGGAGTGGGAGCTGTCGCTGGCGCCCGGCGAACGCGTCACCTTGTCGGTCGCGGTGGACGTCGACCACCCGCTCGACGAGCCGCCGCACGGCGCCATACCGTACGCGGATTGGCGCGCGAGCTTCGCCCACCTGCCTGCCGCGCCCGAGCCCGCCGCGCTGCGCCGGGCGATCGACGACCTGCGGGGCCTGCTGCTGTTCACCGCCGAGGGTCCCGTGCTCGCGGCCGGCATCCCCTGGTACGTCGCGACGTTCGGTCGCGACGCGCTGCTCGGCGCCCACCTGCTGCTGCCCCACCGCCCCGACGTCGCCGCCGGCACCCTCCGGCACCTCGCGCGCCACCAGGGGCGCCGCCGCGACGCGACGAGCTTCGAGGCGCCCGGGAAGATCGCGCACGAGCTCCGCTTCGGCGAGCTCGCGCGCACCGGCCGCGTCCCGCACCGCGCCTTCTACGGCACCGTCGACGCCACCCCGCTGTTCTTGACGCTCCTCGAGGCGCACCGAGCGGCCACCGGCGAGCTCGACCTGGTCCGCGAGCTGCGTCCCGCCTGGGAGTCGGCCCTCGCCTGGATCGTCGGCGAGGGCGACCTCGACGGCGACGGCTTCCTGCAGTACGTGCCGACGCCGGAGGGGAACGGCCAGGGCTGGAAGGACTCGAACGACTCGATGGGCCACGCCGACGGCGAGCTGGCGACGGGCCCGATCGCCGTGGCCGAGGCACAGGGGTACGCGTACGCCGCCTTCCGCGCGGCGGCCTCCTGGTCGGCGCGCCTCGGCGACGCGGACGCGGCGTCCGCCTGGACCGCGCGCGCCGAGGCGCTCCGGACGCGCTTCCACGAGGCGTTCTGGCTGGACGACCTCGGAACGTACGCGATGGCGCTCGACGGCGACAAGCGCCCCCTGCGGGTGCGGAACTCCGACGCCGGTCACCTGCTGTGGAGCGGCATCGTGCCCGAGGCGTACGCGGCGCGCCTCGTCGCCACGCTCCTGGGCCCCGAGCTCTGGTCGGGTTGGGGGATCCGTACGCTGGGGACCGGCGCGGCGCGCTACAACCCGGTCAGCTACCACAACGGCTCAGTCTGGCCCCACGACACCGCCCTGGCCGCGGCCGGCTTCGCCCGCTACGGCTTCCACACCGAGGCGCGCCGGGTGCGCGACGCGCTGTTCGCGTTGGCGGCGAGCCAGGAGGACCGGCGCCTGCCCGAGCTCGTCGCCGGGTACGAGCGCGACGACGGCCCGCCGGTCCCGTACCCGGTGGCCTGCCGCCCGCAGGCCTGGGACGCCGCGGCGCTCGTGCACGTGCTCGCCTTCGACGGCGGCGACGCGTCGACCTGACCGGTGGGCCGCCGGCGCGGCCGCCGCTCCGTTCGGCTGGCGCGTCCGACCAGAGCGCACGGAGCACGGGGCCCCGAGGCTCCGACGTCAGCCCGCGAGTCCGACCAGCGTGCGCCGCACGACCGCCACGGCCCGCCCGGCGGCGACCTCGGTGAACGCCCGGAAGTCGACATGGGCGTCGTGGTCGGCGGTGTCCGAGACGCTCCGGACGATCGCCCACGGCACCCCCCACGCGGCGCACACCTGCGCGACCGCCGCACCCTCCATCTCGGCGCACGCGGCGCCGAAGGTCGCGCGCAGCCGCGCCACGTCGACGGGGTCGGCGACGAAGCGGTCACCAGACGCCACCGTCCCGACCACCACCCGCAACCCCTCGGCGCCCGCCAGCGCCTCGGCCGCCTCGCGCACCCGCGCCGTGAGGTCGGCGTCGGCGGGCCAGGTCAGCGGGTGCCCGGGCACCTCGCCCCGCGCGTACCCCAGGGCGGTCACGTCGACGTCGTGCTGGACCGCCCGGTCCGCCACGACCAGGTCGCCCACCCGCAGGCTCGGGTCGACGCCGCCGGCGACGCCGGTGAAGAGCACGGCCGCAGCCCCGTGCGCCAGAAGCGTCTGCGTGAGCGCTGCGGCCTGCACCTTGCCGATGCCGCAGGTCACCAGGAGCACCGGCACGCCGTCGAGGCGCGCGCGGTGCAGCGCGAACGGGCCGACGCGCTCCTCGACCGCCCCCACGGCGGCGGCGAGCAGCGGGCCCGTCTCCTCGGGCATCGCGCCGATCACCGCCAGCGGCCGCCGCTCGTCGAACCGCAGCGCGCGCTCGCTCACGTCGGCGCAGAGGTGTAGACGAGCCGGCCCAGGAAGGCGCCGCCGACCAGCCCGGGCAGCGCGAGCGCGAGCAGGACGGGGTCGGTGGCGACCTCGGGCTGGAACAGCTTGGCGACCTCGACGCCGGCGGTGAGCATCACCCCCGACGCCAGCGTCATGACCAGCGGTCGCGGGGCGTCGCGGCGCATGAGCCAGAGCATCGCGAAGTACCCGAAGAGCAAGTAGAAGCCGGCGCCGGTGACGCTGCGCAGCAGGTCGTTGCCCCCCTCATCGGGCGGCACGGAGCCCTGCAGCACGATGAAGAAGACGGTCGCCATCATCAGCGCGCCCGCGAAGCGGCCGGGGTTGCGCCCGCGTGCGGCGTTCTTCGCCGCGGGCTTGCCCGCCCTGGCGTCGTCCGTCCTCTTCTTGCCGTCGTCGGGCTTCTTCGTGGACGCGGTGCGGGCCTGCTCGCGGCGAGCGCTGCGCCGGGCGCGCAGCGTGTCGACCTTGCGCCGGCGGGCCGCGCGGCGCTCGTCCTTCTCGCGCTCGGCCTTCTTGTCCTGCTTGGCCTGGGCGCGGCGGAGCTCACGGTTCATCATGCCGACCAGTCTACGGCCGGATGGCGCCGCCGGCTGCTACGCTCGGCGGCGCCATGGACCCGCACCGCCCCACCCCCGACGACGCCGCGCTCGCGGCGCTGGCCGAGCGCTTCGGCACGCCGCTCTACGTCTACGACCTCGACGCGGTCACGAGCGCGGTCGCGCGGTTGCGGGCGGCGTTCGCGGAGGCCGACGTGCGCTTCGCCGTCAAGGCCAACCCCAACGGCGCGGTGCTCGCTCACCTCGCCGACCTGGGCGTCGGCGTCGAGGCGATCACCGTGGGCGAGGCGACCCGGGCCGCGCGGGCGGGCGTCCCCGCCGCTCGCACCCTGCTCAGCGGGCCGGCGCAGGACGCCGCGCTCCGCCGCTGGGCGCGCACGCTACCCCCCGACCTGGTCAGCCTCGACGGCGAGGGCACGTGGCGCGCGTGGCGCAGCGACCCGCTCCCCGCGGACACCCGCTTCCTGGTGCGCGTGAACCCGCAGCTCGACCCGCGAACACACCCGCACTTGGCGACCGGCGCCGAGGGGAGCAAGTTCGGGCTCGCCCCCGAGGCGGCCCTTGCGCTCGCACGCGAGGTCGCGGCCAGCGGCCGGCTCGCCGGCTTCCACGTCCACGCCGGATCTCAAATCCGCGACCTCGAGGTGCACCGCAGCGTGCTCGCGGCCCTGGCGCCGCTCTACGCCGCCTTCCCCGACGCCCGCGTCCTCGATCTCGGCGGCGGTCTGGCGGTCCCCGGGATCGCCCGCGCGCGGCTCGCGGCGCTCGTGCGCCCCTGGGCGGCCGAGCGTGGGCTGCAGCTCGTCCTGGAGCCGGGCCGGCTCCTCGTCGCCGAGGCAGGCACGCTCCTCACGCGCGTGCTGCACGTCAAGGAGGGCGCCCGGCGCCACGTGATCGCCGACGCCGGGATGGCCGACCTGCTGCGCCCGGCGCTCTACGGGGCGCGCCACCCCGTCCGCCGGCTGGGCCCGGCGCGCCCCGAGGACGGCGCGGCCACGCCCGCCACCGACCTCGACGGGCCGCTCTGTGAGAACGGCGACCGGCTCGGCGAGGACGTCGCCTTGGGCGCGGTGGCCCCCGGCGACCTGGTCGCGGTAGGCGAAGCGGGCGCCTACGGCTGGACCATGGGCTCGGCGTACGCCTCGCACGTGCGCGCGGCCGAGGTGGTCGTACGCGGCGCCGAGGCGCGCCTGGTGCGCGCGCGCGAGCCGCTGGCGGAGCTGTGGCGAGGGGAGCGGCCGCCGCGGGCACGTCGCGACGATGCCGCCGCCGAGGCGGCGACGGTGCCCCTGGCGCCGGCCCGCGCGGTGGCCCCCTGGGCGGCGTTTGGGCGCCGTGGTGGTGCGCTCGCGGCCGCGCTGGCAGCGGAGATGGCCGAGGAGCCGGGGCGCTGGTCGATCGTGGCCGAGCTGCGCGACGGCAGCCGCGCCGCGCTCGACCCCGAGGCCGACGCGCCGGCGGCCAGCCTGATCAAGCTCCTCCTGCTCGCCGCTGCGCTCGACCCGGCGACGCCCACGCCGGCGTGGACGGAGCGCGTCCCGTTGGGGGACGACGACGTCACCGGCGGCAGCGGCGCGCTGCAGCACTTCATGCCCGGCCTCGCCCCCACCTGGGGCGACCTGCTCCACCTGATGATGGCCTTCAGCGACAACCGCGCCACGAACGCCGTCCTGCGCGTCCTCGGCGTCGAGGCGACGAACGCCTGGGGCGCCGCGCGCGGGCTTCGCACCACCCGCGTGGTGGGGCCGCTCCAGGTCGACGAGGGGCGCTGGACGGCCGCGCAGCGGCGCGGCGAGCGGGCGCGCACCAGCGCCGCGGAAGCGCTCGCGCTGGCGCACGGCCTCGTCCGCGCCGAGCCGGGCTGGCTGCCCGACAAGGCCCGCGCGCGGGCGGCGGCGACGCTGCGGGCCGGGGTCTTCGCGGAGGGGCTGCTTCGCCACGTCGACCGCAACGCGGGGGACGGCTGGTCGTGGGGGGCCAAGGGGGGTTGGATCACCGGCGTCCGGCACGAGGTCGCCGTCGTGTGGGACGCGCAGGGCCGCTGGGCGGGGACGATCGCAGCGCTGTGCACCGACCACCCGGACGGGCGCGGGCACCTCGACCACGCGGCCCTGCAGGTGCTCGGGCGCCTCGGGGTCGCCTTCGAGGGCTTCGCGCGGGCCGCGCACCCCTGACGGCGGGTTCGCCGCCCCCGCGCCGCGAAGGAACGGTAAGCATCGAACCGGTTGTCCCTTCCGCCGCTGGGTAGGCTCATGGCGTGAAGAAGCAGCGGATCGTCGTCATCGGATCGGGCTTCGGCGGCCTGGGCGCCGCCGCGCGGCTCGCAGCCAGCGGCCACCAGGTCACCCTGCTCGAGCAGCTCGACGAGCTCGGCGGACGCGGCTACGTGTTCGAGCAGGACGGCTTCAAGTTCGACGCGGGCCCCACGATCATCACCGCGCCGTGGATGTTCGACGACATCTGGGGCAAGTTCGGCAAGCGCCGCGAGGACTACGTCGAGTTCGTCAAGTGCGGCCCGTTCTACCGGATCTTCGACTCGGACCACGTCCCCTTCGACTACAACGACGACGAGATGTTCATCCTGAGCGAGATCGACAAGCGCAACCCCGAGGACAAGCGCAATTACCTGAACTTCGTCGCCATGGCGAAGAAGATCTTCGAGAAGGGCTTCGTCGAACTCGCCGACAAGCCCTTCCTGACGATCGCCGACATGCTCCGGGTGGCGCCCGACCTGATCCGCCTGCAGTCCTACAAGAGCGTGTACCAGATGGCAGCCACGTACGTGCAGGACGACTTCCTGCGGCAGGTCTTCAGCTTCCACCCGCTGCTCGTCGGCGGCAACCCGTTCGACACGACGTCGATCTACTCGATGATCCACTACCTGGAGCGCGAGTGGGGCGTCTGGTACGCGATGGGCGGCACCGGAGCGCTCGTGGACGCCTTCCGGCGCCTGCTGGAAGAGCACGGGGTCGACATCCAGGTGAACGCGCAGGTCGAGCGCATCGACGTGGCCGCCGGGTCCGACGGCAAGCCGCGCGCGACCGGCGTCACCCTCGCCGACGGCTGCACGTTCGCTGCCGACGTGGTGGTGTCGAACGCCGACGTGGCGCACACGTACACGAAGATGATCGACCCGGCCTTCCGCAAGCGGATGACCGACGCCCGCTTCCAGCGCACGCGCTACGCGATGAGCCTGGTGGTCATCTACTTCGGCACCAAGAAGCGCTACGCGCAGGAGGGCAAGCTCGCCCACCACAACATCCTGTTGGGGCCGCGCTACAAGGGCTTGCTCGACGACATCTTCCACAACAAGGGGAAGCTCGCCGACGACTTCAGCCTCTACCTGCACATGCCGACGATCACCGATCCGACGATCGCGCCGGCGGGGCACGAGTCGTTCTACGTGCTCTCCCCCGTCCCCAACCTCAAGAGCGGGATCTCGTGGGAGGCGCACGCGCAGCCCTACCGCGACGCGATCATGCAGCACCTCGAGAACCACTACCTCCCCGACCTACAAGCGAACCTGGTCACCGAGCGCTTCGTCGACCCGCGCTACTTCGCCGACCGGCTGCACGCCGCGCAGGGCTCCGCCTTCTCGGTCGAGCCGATCCTCACCCAGTCGGCCTGGTTCCGCCCACACAACCGCTCCGAGGACATCCCCAACCTCTACTTGGTGGGCGCCGGGACGCACCCGGGCGCCGGCCTCCCCGGCGTGCTGTCGTCCTCGACGATCGCGGAGAACCTGATCAACGCCGCGAGCTGACGTGTCTCGGCGCGCCTTCTGCGCCGAGCGGGTCTCGGCGCGCCTTCTGCGCCGAGCGGGTCTCGGCGCGCCTTCTGCGC
>JARGGE010000629.1 GCA_029210865.1 Trueperaceae bacterium | reverse complement strand
CGCGCTCCTGCCAGACATGGAAGACTTCCCGGAGCTGCCTCGCCGACAGCCGGTTGCCCCTGCGACTGACGAACACCGGTGCGTCCCGGTCGAGGCTCTCGCTGACGCTGCGCTTCCACCGGCAGAACCGATCGAGCTTGGCGCGGACGGCATCGGGCAGCACCACCTCCTGGGTCGCCGGGCTGTCGCTGCTGCGCTTGAACACCCGCAGCACCAGTCGCCTTCGCGCCTTGCCGTCGTCGAAGACGTCGCCGACGTCGAGGGCGAGCAGCTCGTGCTCGCGCAAGCCCGTGCCGAGGGCGAGGCTGAACAGCACGTGGTCCCGGAAGCCAGCCTTGTGCTCGCCGGTCGCCTTCAAGATGCGCCGCTGCTCCACCTCGGTCAGCGTGCGCGGCGGGGTTCGGATGTTGTCTGCGTAGGTCGCCATGGGTGCTGCTCCTTGCGAGCGTCGGTGCTCATCCCATGCAGGCGTCCTTTCGCCGCAAAGGCAAGGGCCGCTTTCCTTGCGATTGGGGCGGTGTCCCGGAGGACGTCGTGACCCTCGGCATCGTCAAGAAGACCGAGCAGGAGTTCGCCGAGTGGATGGCCGCCGAGTGGGGGTTCCTGTGCGGCCTGGCATCGTTCGACGACGA
>JARGGE010000628.1 GCA_029210865.1 Trueperaceae bacterium | reverse complement strand
CGCATCGCCCGGTTTTATGGAGGCCGACCCCGGTTCGTGCTCACCTCGGCGACGATCGCCAACCCTAAAGAGCTCGCCGAGCGGTTGATCGAAGCGCCGGTCCACCTCGTCCCTCAGGACCTCGACGGCGCGCCGCGCGCCGAGAAACATGTGATCATCTATAACCCACCGGTGATCGAGCCCACGCTCGGAATCCGTCGTGCCTATACGCTCGAATCAACGCGTGTGGCGGATTTGTTCCTGCGCGCAGAGGTCCAGACGGCTGTTTTCGCGCGCGCCCGCATGACGACCGAAGTGCTGTTGGGGTACGTGCGGGATGCCTATGAACGGGCCGGTGGCGACCCGGCGGCGATCCGGGGATACCGCGGAGGTTACCTGCCGCTCGAACGGCGCGAAATCGAGCGCGGGCTGCGCAGCGGTGAGGTGCGCGGCGTCGTCGCGACCAACGCGCTCGAGCTGGGAGTCGACATTGGCCGGTTGGGCGCGGCGGTTGTGGCGGGCTACCCCGGCACGATCGCCAGCCTGTGGCAGCAGGCCGGTCGCGCCGGCCGACGAGCGGAGGTCTCCGCGGCGGTGCTGGTCGCTTCGGCGGCACCGCTCGATCAATTCATCGCCACCCACCCTGCCTACCTCTTCGAGCGCTCTC
>JARGGE010000627.1 GCA_029210865.1 Trueperaceae bacterium | reverse complement strand
CGCACTTCATCTGATGAAGGCCCATGGGCTCCTCCGCTCGCGGCGGTGGCCATCGGCGCGTCCTGTTCGGAGCGCGGTGCCGATGGGCCTCGAGGAGCCTCTGGCGTTGCCGCTCAGTTACTGGTTGTTGATCAAGAGACCGCCGCCACGACCACCGCGACGACGGCGAAGGTCATCGCGGCTACGCACACCTCCGTTCGTGACGGGGGTGGCGAGTGTCCAGGCGGTTCGCGGTGCCGCACTTGCGACAGTCGGTCGCGAGCTCGCCGCGCACGCGGTAGACCGCCGTCTTGTAGCGGACCTCGACTTCGTCGCCGGTGGCGACGCCGAGGAGCGTGCCGCACTTGCGGCAGCGCCACTGAGAGTTCTGGTGCCCAATTTCTGACTGCATCTTGTCCTCCGGTTGTTCGGGCTCCGGGGACTTCCCGGACGCCTCGAACCGGAGGCGCAACTCAGGGTGTTGCCGTCGTTACAAACGGCGTAGCGGCAGAAAATAGACGTGGTTTCAGTGGGTTGCCCGCACACAAAGGCGCGCGTCGACGCGGACTACGTTTCCCAGGGAATGCCGGTGTCGCGGTAGCGGAGGAAGAAGCCGGTGCGGATCTGGTCCTTGAGGTACTCACCGCACCGCTTGTTGGCCTTGGTGATCGTCTTGATGGC
>JARGGE010000626.1 GCA_029210865.1 Trueperaceae bacterium | reverse complement strand
CCGGCGAGTACGACAAGCGCTGCCTGATCCAGTGGCTCCGGGCCGAGATGGCCCGGGCCGCTGGTCGGGCGTACCCGCGCCTCGACCTCGACGCCCTCGACCTGGACAACCTCCGCGAGCTGCAGCGGCTCCTGCGCGACCTCGACGGCGAGCGCCGGATGGCCGTCCAGCGGGCCCGGATGACGCCCTGGCGCATGCCGTGACGCGCGCCCGGGCGTCGCCCGCGCTCGGCCTCCCGACGCGTAAGGCCGCGTGTTCTTGGGCGTATCCCAAGTGCCCGAAAACAAGGTGCTTTTCGTCGATGTCGGCCTGGACTTCCCCTCCGAAGGAAGCCTGTATGTCCTCACCATGACGACCACGCAAGACCTTGAAAGCGCAGGAGAAAACGGGATGAGGACGCTCCGCTTCGGCATCGAGATCGAGACCGTCGGCCAGACCCGCGAGCGGGTGGCGCAGGCCATCCAGCAGGTGGTCGGCGGCACCGTCCAGCACGTCGGCGATCCCTTCTGCTACGACCCCTGGCAGGTCACCGACGCCCGCGGCCGCGTCTGGAAGGTGATGGCGGACAGCAGCCTCAGCGCCGCCAAGCACCTGCAGGCCGAGGTCGTCAGCCCCATCCTGACCTACGAGGACATCGAGGAGCTGCAGAAGATCGTCCGGGCGGTC
>JARGGE010000625.1 GCA_029210865.1 Trueperaceae bacterium | reverse complement strand
GGGTCACGGTCCGGGTGAGCATGCGCAGGCTCTCCGGAGCGAGTAGCTTCGCCGAGGCGACGCTCTGCCGGTCGGTGCCTCCGGATGCCGGATCCGCGTTGGTCACCGAGACCTGCACCGGGTGACCGTGGACGTCGGTGAACGCGCCCTCGATCACGACGAGGCTGCCCGCCTCGACGTTGCCCTGCGCTCCGCCACCGGTCTTGTAGGTGACGCTCACCGTGCCCGTGGGCGGCGCTCCGCTCGTGCCGTTGCCGAAGCGGATCGTGGCGCGGTCGTTCTGGTCGACCAGCACCACGAAGTGCCGGTCGTTCGGTCCGGAGCCGAGCAGGCTGTCCACCGCGCCGTAGCCGCCGTTGGCCGCCGAGACGACCGCCGAGCCGTCGAGGTAGGGCGTGTGGTCGAGCAGGATGTCGAGGTCGGCCAGCCCTCGGGCATCGAAGAGCTGTGTGCGCGACTCCGAGCTCTCTACGACGCCCATCAGCTCGGGCGGGTCCGCGCCGGTCGGGATCAGGACATCGGCCAGGAGCTGGAAGCGCACGGGCTCGGTGACCTCCTGCGTGCGGACGACCGTGCCCGCGGGCAGGATGACGTCGGCGGTCGGGGGCCGCGCGAGCGAGAACGTGATCTCGGCAGTGGCCGCCTGGGCGCCGTGGAGCTGGTAGCCGAGCATGCGAGCCAG
>JARGGE010000624.1 GCA_029210865.1 Trueperaceae bacterium | reverse complement strand
TCACCGAGACGTTGCCGAACGCCATCTCGTCGGCGGTCAACACGGTCGTGGGCTTCTTCCGAGCGATCGGGCAGTTCTTCGTGGGCATCGGCCAGTGGTTCAGCAGCCTGTTCGGCCGAATCGCCGACGGCATCACGAGCTTCCTGCAGCCGGTGGTGGACTTCTTCCGCGGCGTGGGCCGCGCCATCAAGGCGGTCTTCGACGGCATCCGCGACTTCGTCATCAAGCTGCTGCGCAAGATCCCCGATGCTCTCTTGCCGTCGAGCCTCGAACGACTGAAGCGAACTCCGCTCTCCAGCGAGGTCCGCACCGAGGACAGCTTCGACGCCGTGGGCCGCACCGACGCCACCGCGAGTCGAGCCGAAGCAGCCACGTCGTCCATGCCTGCTGCAGCCGACACCGCCGGGCGCACCAACGAGCTCGCCCAGCTCGAGAGCAACGTGCTGGCCTTCGCCAACTCCCAGGCTCGCGATCGAGGGCAGCCGCCACCCTTCACCGTGAACGTTCAGGTCGATGGCGAGACCATCGGCCGCGCCACCCACAACGCCAATCGGGACACCGCCGCGAGGTCCTTCTCGCCGGTGCCCGCGTACTGAGGTCGGCCATGGGGATCGAGCTTGCCATGGTGCGCCCCCCGAGATGCCTGCTGGTCAACGTGACCACCGGCGAGTCGATGGAGTGCCTGTTCAACCCGAC
>JARGGE010000623.1 GCA_029210865.1 Trueperaceae bacterium | reverse complement strand
CACCAGCGGCGGGAGGTCGCTGTCGTCGTGGATGGCCCGTTCGAGCTCGCTGAGCAGCTCGCCGAGGCGATGCGGCGGGGGCGGCACGAACGCGGCGTTGCCGGGCCTTGTGCCGCCGATCCAGTTCTGCGAGCGCCGAACTTCGCCGGGATGCTTCTGCGCGCCACGGGCGCCGCTGAGCAGCCGCGTGTGGGTCTCCGACAGGAGGCGCATCGAGAGCGGCAGGCCATCCGCCCGCCCGAGGTGATCCCATGCGAAGGTGAGGGCGTCGACGTAGCCGCACACCTCCTCGACGTCGGCGTCGACCGGCGCCTCGCCGGAGGCCTCCACCTCGAGCAGGTCCATCAGGGTCGCCTGCGTGCCCTCGATCTGCGCCGAGAGCACCGCCTCCTTACGGACGAACGCGTAGACGAACCACTCGACGGACGGGACGAGGTCGCCGGCCAGTTCGAGCAGGCGGATGCACTCGCTCGCCCGGGCCAGCAGCGGCCCAAGCTCGCCGCCGAGGTCGAGCGGCGGTTCTTTGGGGGGCAGCGGATGGGGAATGAAGGCCTCGACCGACTCCCCGGCGACGGTGCTGCGCTCGTATGTGCCGGTCGTGCGGGTCATGGCGCTCCAAGGAAGCGATCGTTTCCTATGCCCGGGCAACGATAAGCGATCGCTTCTTTTCGGTCAACCGTGCGAAGCGATCGCTTCTCTTCACGGCGAG
>JARGGE010000622.1 GCA_029210865.1 Trueperaceae bacterium | reverse complement strand
CGGGTTCAGCACCTTCACCCGCGGCCAGTAGATGGCGGCGTGCTCGCTGATGTTGCCGAGCGCGGCGGTGGTCGTGACGTAGTCGATGATGTCGGTCGCGCTCATCGCGGCGGGCGGGTCGAGCACGGCGAAGACGAGGCCCTCGCGGACCTGCTCGCAGTAGCTGACCATCGCGTTGTGCGTGGCCGAGGTGGCGCGGCCGGGGACGAGGAGCAGGCTCAGGTCCTGCACCGTGTCCAGCGCGCGCAGCCCGGTCTTGCCGACCTCGGAGCCGATGAAATCGTTGTCGTCGAGCCCGGTGAGGCCGTCGTCTCCTCCGGTCAGCGCGACCGTCTGAGCGTCGGGGACCGGTGCGCCAGGGAGCAGCTGGTCGATGACACGGACGAGCACCGAGCCCAGGCGCGCGTCGTTGATGGTGCGCTCGATGTACCGCTCGGCGGTCGGCTCCATCGAGAGGTTCGGGAAGGTCTCGCGGTAGACGCCGTCCTCAATGACCGCCAGGTCGAACTCGGCGGCGTCGCCCGAACTCGCAGCACGCACCTCGGCTTCGACCCGGTTGGCGTAGCTGCCCGGGTCCTTGCCTTCGACGCGCACCGAGTTGGCCGAGCCGGAGTCGCTGCCGGCGTGTGGATCGGTGTCGAGACCGAAGGCCGCCGCCGTGGCGACACGAGCCTGAATCGATGCCGTCGAGCCAGTCGCCGTGGTGCGGATGCCGAG
>JARGGE010000621.1 GCA_029210865.1 Trueperaceae bacterium | reverse complement strand
ACCGAGAAGTCGCTCCAGTCCGGGAACACGCTCCGGACCAGCGCGATGAGCCGCGCGCGCAAGGAGTCGAAGTCCTTGTCCGTGTAGTCCGGGCTGGGCGGGAACACTGCCACCGGCGTCACCTCCAAGGGGGCAAAGCCCCGCGCGCCGGCAGCGGGGACAGGTCAGACATCGAGCGGCAGGGTCACCTCCGACGGCTGTTCGGCGGGCCGGCCCTGGCGCCGGGCCGGGCGGAAGCGGACGCGGAGCTGCAGCGTCGCGTCCTCGCGGGTCACGACGATCTCGACGAGCTCGGCCTCGGGCACCCAGCGCTTCAGCGTGTCCCGCACGTGGACCCGCGCCAGCTCGGCCAGCGCCGCGTCGTTGCGCTGGTGGCGCAGCAGGTCGAGGCCCGCGCCGAAGGCCGTCCGCCAGGGCAGCTCGCCCGACGAGCGCGGCGTGGCGCCCGCGGTCATCAGGGCCTGCAGCACCTTCGAGGCGAGCAGCTCGCCGCCCGCGCCCGAGGCGAAGTCGCGCTTTCGGTCCCGGCGGAAGGGGGCGAGCAGACCGGTCACTTCGTTGGGCATCGTCATTCTCCTACGGCACCGGGACAGCGCTGCGCACCGACTGCAGCGTCTCGACGATGGCGTCGATGGGCGGGATGACGTCGTCCAGCGGCGTCCCCGCGAGGTCTGACAGGTCGGGCACCTCGGGCGCCCCGATCATCCCGAGGAACAGG
>JARGGE010000620.1 GCA_029210865.1 Trueperaceae bacterium | reverse complement strand
GGCCGGCGAGATCGAGCGGCTCGCCGCTGCCGGCCTTCTCGTCCGCGAGCAACGTGATGCGGACCCCCGGAGCGCTGCGGTCGAAGACGGGGTTGGTCACGCGCGCTCCTTTCGCCCGGCTTCGCCGAGGATGACGTCGGTGAGCACGCGCAGGCTCGGGATGAAGACACGTCGCCCGGGCTCGAGCGCGAGCGTCGGGTCCACCACCGGATCGGGTTGGAAGTCCGCGACCGCCCACCAGTAGCCACAGGCTCGGGGTAGCGGTGCGAAGTAGCGACCGGCAAGAGCCCAGAACGTGTCGCCCTGCACGGCCACATGGACGCGGTTGTCGGCGTGCGCCCGGAAGCGGTAGGGCTCGCGATCGGTGAGGTGCAAGAGACCGGCGTCGTCATGGACACCGAGGCTGAAGCCGTACCTGGAGCCTACGCGCGGTGGCACGTCACACCTCCCCTCGGCGTTCTTCGGAGGTCACGCGCACGTCGAGGATCTCCTCGAAGGTCACCGTCGCTGCGTAGACGAGCACGCGACCGTCCACGCCGAGTTGCCGGTACTGAAACTCCACGTCGGTGACCACGGTCTCGATGGTCACGACCTCGGGCCAGATGAAGAGCGTCCGCGGTGGCGCTGTGTCGACAACGCCCTCCGTTCCGGCGGGCGGGACCGTGAGCGAGCGGATGAACGCGCGGAAGTCGAGGACGTCGGGCTCGCCAGGCTGCTCGGTAGCGAAGAACCGATCCACGTA
>JARGGE010000061.1 GCA_029210865.1 Trueperaceae bacterium | reverse complement strand
TGTCGAACTTGGGCCTGACTTAGCTCGACCCACGCCTCGATCTTCTCGACGAACGCATCGATCGCTCGCGCCCGCTGCGGCCGCTCCAACGCCACCCGACCCGCGTCACGCAGCAGCACGTACTTCCGTACCGTGTGGTGATCGCAGCCGGCCAGCTCACCGGCCGCCCGGTACGACCCCGTCAAGTCGAACGCTTCCAGAATTCGCACGATCTCCTCGCCCACCTTCACATCGGCCCCTCCTGCACCCAGTTGAGCGCACGAGGGCGAGAACCAGACGTCGGTGGGGAAAACCGCTGGCCACGGGTGGGTAAATCCCGTGACCGTCAGTGGGGACTTGTCTGGCCACCAACGGGGAGGATGTCATGGCCGTCGACACCTCACAGCAACTGAATCACGAGCGCAACGGCAAAAGGGCCCGGCATGCAGCCGGGCCCTAAGAATCATCGTATGCAAAGAGTTATCGGCTAGAAGTGAGCGCACCAGCCAAAACAACGACAGCGGAGTTAACAGCAACAAAAGCAACCACGGAGTAGAAAATCCGCTTACCGGTGTTCTTCATGTGAATCCCATCCCTTGCCCCAAGCAAATGGGGCAGAATTCGCCACTTCATTAGAGACGAAGTAGCGCCTTGTGGGGCCTCCCAACCCTTCAAGGAATCAGCGGATACTTCCGCCAGGTTTTTGGGGGATCATGAAAACCCCCGCCTCTTCTTCCGCGATCTACTTCCAAGGCTCGAACACACCGGCAACTCTCCCAAGCGGTCGGTGCAAGGCAACGAATACCACGATTTGCGCATCTCGGTCAACACTCGTAATGGCTAGACGCGCTTGCCTGACACTCTTTATGACCGATTCGCAGTTACGCAGGCCATGTATTACCGAACTACCGATGCGCTGTCGAGCGCATAATCGTTATCTGACACGCGACATACACGAAACCTCTCATCCAGGGTCAGACCGGTCCGCCATACTGGGGCCGTGACCGTGCTGCGCTCCGCAGACATGACTGATCCCCAGGATCGCGAGGCAGACAGCATTTATGCGACCATTGCCCAGCGACTTCCTGGGGTCAGACTCGTCAGCCGAATCCAGGGGTGGGCGTACCTCGATGAATTCGAACGTGGGATTGCGGAGTACCACAAACTCATTTCCCCATCGCCAGACGATGAGAGGTGGCTTGGCGTCTGCTATTTCAAGACGCTAGATGACGAGAAGGCGTTGGAGCACTTTTATAGGGCGGTTCAGGGAGGAGCTACTGCGGCCAGGGTGAACCTAGCCCACTTACTTAGATTCCTGGATCGAGGAGAAGAGACCGCGCGGGAACTTGACGCAGTTGACCCGCGGCAGTTGAGCAGATACGACCAGGTCCTGTATTTCAGAGTCAAGAGCATCCACGAGGAGACTAATGGGAACATTCGTCTCGCCATGTCGTTCGGCGAGGAAGCTTGGCGACTTGTGCAAGGAATCCCGGAGTTCGACATACTTGCACCTTCCGTTCTCGCTCAACTTGGCGTCCTGTTCGGACGCTATGGCCGAGCGCAAAGAGCGCTTTGGCACCTTGAACGTGGAATACAGATCACCTCGGGGGTTGAGCAACTCAAGGTGCGCCTCAAGCGAGCTCTCGTGCTTACAACCCTCGGCAGGTATTTGGAGGCTAGAGCCGAACTGGATACCGTGCCTCAGGCTTCTGCGGCAGCAGGACTCGCTGCGGAGCGCCTCCTTCTGTTGGGAGATGTGGCTTGGTCATTGAACGAGCTTCCCAAGGCAACGCGGTATTACCTGGCCTCGATTCGCGAGGCTGAGCGAGGCGAAGTCTCGTACGAAGAGTTTCTTTGTCGACTGCCATTGGCCTCAATCCACGCCTATGGGCGGGACTTCGAGACTTCCGAGGAGCATCTTTCGCACGCTCAACGGCTCATCTCAGACAAGGCCGATCGCCTGAACTTCCGATTCCGGGAGATTCTTCTGAATCGATGGCGACGTTCCTACTCCCCAGGACATGCGCTCTCGGAGCTGGAATCACTTGCCCAAAGCTTCAACGAGATGGGCCTCCTTCAAGAGATGGGCTGGGTGCGGCTTCACTGCGCAGACATCGAACGTGAACTTGCGCTCGACTACGTCCAGACCCTAAACGAGCTTCAAGCTCTAAGTGTGACGCTCCAGAACCACGCCTTCCTTGCGCGCGAGTGGTCGACTCTTCCAGAACTCCGCGGGCTTGCGACCAAGAGTCATCCCCTGCTCGCCGGAGGCTCCTCCGCAATCCTCGAACTCCACACCCTAGGCGAAGAGCGCATCGTCCTCGCCGGCGACACGGTTCGCGTCCCGCTGAGGAAGGCCCCCGAGGTCCTCGCGTACTTCCTCGAGCACAAGGCCGTCAGCCTCGACCAGTTGCTGACCGACATCTTCCCCGACGAGAAGCCGAGATCGGCCAAGTCGTACTTCCATCAGGTACGGCACCAGCTCAAGGAGCACGTCGAAGGGCTGGAGATCGAGTTCGATCGCGAGGCAAAGCTGTACCGGCTCAAGTCCGAGGTCGACATCTTGTGGGACGTAGCGGAGATGCGCGCCGGTCGCCGGGTGGCGAAGATGGGCCCCTTCTTGCCCGGCTCGGGGAACGACTGGGCGCTCATGCTCGATCACGCGCTCGAGCGCTACCGGACCGACGAACCCTGATCGAGCACGTGGCCCACGGGTTCGACCGATCGGCTCGGCGCACCCGTCGGGAAGCGGCCCAGCTGGCGTTGAACAGTCGTGAGGCACAATCACGGTGTCTCGGGAGGGTCGTTGCGTGTGGGACGCGGCTCGGCGCGTGATCCGGGTGCGTACACGGCGAGAACGATGTAGTTACACGCCGCTGTGGATAACAGCTTGTCTTGCGGCGTGATATCGAGTAATGTGTAGCAACATGTACCTGCGTACGGTCACCAGCGGTCGGCACGAGTACGTGCAGATGTGCCACAACTACCGCGAGGGCGGTTCGGGCCCGTCGCGCACGCGGGTGCTGTTCTCGTTCGGCCGCAAGGACGCGTTGGATGTCGAGGCGCTCCGCCGGTTGGTGGGGAGCATCTCCAAGTACTTGGATCCGGCGGAGGCCGCCGAGGTTCGCGCCGCGGCGGGCGTCGAGTTGGATGCGCGCTTCGTCGGTGCCAAGCATCTCGGCGGCACCCACTTGCTCGATGGCGTGTGGCGGCGGCTCGGGATCGCAGCGGGGCTCGAGAAGCTGCTCGAGGAGCGCGGGTACCGCACGCCCGTCGAGTGGCTCTTGTTCGCGTTGGTCGCGAACCGGGCGCTCGATCCGGGCAGCAAGCTCGCGGTCGAGTCTTGGGTGGCGGATGAAGCGCACGTCGAGGAGCTCGGCGAGGTCGACGTGCATCAGCTGTACCGAGCGATGGACTTCCTGCTTGAGGCGCATGACGAGATCCAGCGCGAAGTGTTCTGGAACGTCGCCAACCTCTT
The DNA here is from genome assembly GCA_029210865.1 of Trueperaceae bacterium. Classification (GTDB taxonomy): domain Bacteria; phylum Deinococcota; class Deinococci; order Deinococcales; family Trueperaceae; genus JAABTL01. Next base: position 7,106 of record JARGGE010000061.1, on the reverse strand, counting down.
CAACCTCGAGGTCGACCTGCTGTTCTTGGACACCACCACCGCGTACTTCGAGATCGAGGGGGAGGACGAGGACGTCGCCGCCGACGCTGCTGCCGAAGGCGACGTGGCAGGCGACGACGACGGCGACGACGACGAGGTCCTCTCCGGGTTGCGCAAGCGCGGGCACAGCAAGGACTCGCGGCCGAACTTGGCGCAGGTGGTGATCGGGTTCGCCGTCACCCGCGACGGCGTCCCCGTGCGCTGCTGGGTGTGGCCGGGCAACACCGCCAACGTGAACGTCGTCGAGGAAGTCAAGCGCGACCTGAACGAATGGAAGCTCGGCCGCGTGATGCTGGTCATGGACGCTGGGTTCAACAGCGAAGCGAACCGCCGGATCCTGCAAGGCGCCGGGGACGCGTTCATCATCGGCGAGCGCTTGCGCGCCGGCAGCAAGGGCGACGTGGTGGAGGCCGCGCAGCGCGCCGGCAGGTACAAAACCCTCGCCAGCGGCCTCAGGGTGAAGGAAGTGACGCTCCAGCGGGGCAGCGTCGCCGCGCGGCGCTTCGTGATCGTGCACAACCCCGAGCAGGAGCGTTTCGATCGGGAGCGCCGCGACGACATCGTCCGCGAGACCGAACGGCGCCTCAGCCAGCTCGGTGCGCTCGCCGGCAAGGCGCACACGAAGGCCGCCTGCGCGCTGCGCGCGCACCCCACCTACGGGCGCTACGTCCGCCAGACGAAGACCGGCAAGCTCGCGATCGACCGCGGCAAGGTCAGCCGCGAAGCGAAACTCGACGGCAAGTTCCTGGTGTCGACCAGCGATCCGCACCTCAGCACCGAGGACATCGCGCTCGGGTACAAGCAGCTGCACGAGATCGAGCGCGTGAACCGGGACCTGAAGCACACCGTCGACATTCGGCCGGTGCACCACCGGCGTGAGGATCGCATCCGAGCGCACGTGCTCTTGTGTTGGCTGGCGCTGCTCTTGATCCGCGTGGTCGAGAACGACAGCGGCCAGACCTGGCATCAGCTCAAGCGAATCTTCCGACCATTGATGGTGGCGCAGCACGCCACCAAGCATGGGATCGTGAGCGAAACGAACGCCGTAACGAGTGAGCAGAAGCGCGTGCTGGACGCGCTCCGCGTGAAGCTGCCGGCGCGCTTCCCGGACGTGCCGACCCCCACCACGGTGTAGTTACCAACCCCCATCCGAACCAACGGGACGGGATCGCCGTACCCGACGGTCTTCATGACAGCTCAATGCCACTACCGACTGTTCAACGCCAGCCCAGAAGGCCTCGGCAATTGCCGAGGCCGTCGGCTTGTGGCCAGGGCCAACGTCGCATCCTCGGGATGGATCCCGCTGCGCCGCTCCCGAGGCGCAGTCCCGCGTCGCGGTGCGCTGGCGCTCGTGGTCCGCCGGCGCACCAGCGATCGCAATAGACCGTCGGGCGCGGTCGTGGACCATGGCATCGTCCGAGGCGACCGACCAGGCCGGCCCGGTGGCAACGCTAGAACCCGTGGAGCACGCGTCGCCTTGCGTTCGCCGGCCACTTCATGCTGTAATGGCACGTTGCGTCACGACGCAGGCTCTCTAGGAGGACCCCCCTTTCATGGATCAGAAGTCGAACCCGGCCGTGGACACCCCTGCCCCGGCCACCGACCCCACCCCCGAGACGAACGTCTCCCAAGCCCCCACTGCGGCAGCTGAGCAGGGCACCGGCGCTGCAGCGGAACCGACCCACACCGAGTCGTCCTCCCCCGCTGCTGCGCCTGAAGAACCTGTGACCGAAGCCACGGCCGAGGCGTCCGTGGAGGCCGCCGCCGAGACCCCGGCCGAAGCCGCCGCCGAACCGGCCAGCGAGGCCACCCCGGAGCCGGCTGCCGAAGCCGCGCCCGAGGCCGCCGCGCCAGCCGCTGCCCATGGCTCGTCCATCGACGACCTCGCCGATGACGAGATCACGATGGAAGACGTGCTCGCGGCGTCCGACGAGCAGCTCGCTCGCAAGCCGGTCCACCGCGGCATGATCACGCAAGGCGAAGTGATCATGCTGGCTCAGGACGGCATCGTCGTCGACGTGGGCGCCAAGATCGAAGGTCTGCTGCCCTACAACCAGATCTTCGAGCACGACAGCAACCAGGAGGAGGCCTCCCAGTACTTCAAGCCGGGCGACCCGATCCAGGTGTACGTCGTGCGCTCCGACGTCCCCAACAACACGATCATCCTCTCGAAGCGCCGCGCCGATGCCGAGCGCGCGTGGAACCTCCTCCAGGAGGTCTTCGAGAAGGAGAAGCCCGTCGAGGTCGAGATCGTCGAGAAGGTGCGCGGCGGCCTCGTCGCCAGCCTTGGCGTGCGCGCGTTCCTCCCGGCCAGCCAGGTCGACATCCGGCGCGTGAACGAGCTCGACCCGTACGTGGGTCAGCGCATGAAGGTCAAGATCATCGAGCTCAACCGCCGCCGCAACCGCGTGATCATCTCGCGGCGCGCGATCCTCGAGTCCGAGATCGCCGAGCAGAAGCACGAGACCCTCAAGCTCCTCGAGCCCGGCTACCGCAGCGACGGCGAGGTCGTCGAGATCACCGACTTCGGGGTCTTCGTCAACCTCGGCGGCATCGACGGTCTGGTGCACCGCTCCGAGCTCACGCACGGGCGCTTCAACCACCCGCGCGACGTCGTCAAGGTCGGCGACAAGGTCAAGGTCGAGATCCTCGACATGGACCTCGAGCGCGAGCGCATCAACCTGTCCATGAAGTCGCTCATGCCGAACCCGTGGCAGGACGTCCTGACCAACTACGTCATCGGTCAGCGCGTCACGGGCAAGGTCACGAACCTGACCCCCTTCGGCGCCTTCGTCGAGATCGAACCCGGCCTCGAAGGTCTCATCCACGTCTCCGAGATGAGCTGGACCAAGCGCGTCCGCCATCCCAAGGAGATCGTGACCGAGGGCGACGAAGTCGAGACGATGATCCTCAAGATCGACACGCAGCAGCAGCGGATCTCGCTCGGTCTTCGCCAGACCCAGCCCGATCCGTGGAGCAGCCTGCCCGACCGGTACCCGCCGGGCACCGAGATCACCGGCCCGATCACCGGCATCACCGAGTTCGGCGTGTTCATGGAGATCGAAGAGGGCATCGAAGGGCTCGTGCACATCTCGGAGCTCGCCCACGAGCACATCGAGGACATCAACGAGCACTTCAAGCGCGGCGACGAGATCACCGCCGTCATCCTCAACATCGACCCGGTCGAGCAGCGCGCGAGCCTCTCGCGCAAGCGCCTCCTGCCCTTCACGGCGGGTCCGGGCGGGTACGACGAGATGGGCACCGGGGGCCCCGCGGCCCGCGCCGGCGCGGCCAACCGTCAAGGTGGCCGTCGCGGTGGCCGTCGCAGCAAGGGCATCGACTACGACTACAGCTACGCGGCGACCGAAGCCGGTGGCGGCAAGGCGACCACCAAGCTCGGTGACGTCTACGCCGACCTGTTCGCGCAGTTCGGTCTGAGCGACGCCAAGGACGACGACAAGGACGAGACCAAGGCCGACGGCGGCAGCGCTGGCGAAGCCTCGGAAGCGGCCGCGACGGATGCCCCGTCGGAGCCCGCGGTCGCGGCCGTCAAGCCCGAGCCCAAGGTGGCGGCGCCCAAGCCGGAGCCCGTCGCCGAAGCGCCCGTCGATCCCGAGAACGCCATCGACGCCGCCGAAGCCGCCGCCCTCCTGACCGCTGCCTTCCGCGAAGGCAAGCGTCCGGGCAAGGCCGAGGCCGCCGCGGCGGACGCCGCGTCCGAGCTCGCTTCCGACGCCCCCACCGAGGTCGAGGCGGAAGCGCCCGACGACGGTGGCGACGACGATTCCGAACACCACGGCTGAGCGAACCACCGGTTCGCGAAGCACCGAAGCGAGGGGCGGGTCCGATCGGGACCCGCCCCTCGCTCGTGTCGCTGCGACCGCCCGGGCGGCCGCTCCGCGGACGCCTGGCCCGCCGCGGCGGCGCGCTACATCCTGCGCAGCCGCGAGATCCGGTCGTCGATCGGCGGGTGGCTCGAGAAGGCACCCGCGACGTTCAGCCGCTTGACGGGGTTGGTGAAGTACAGGTGCCGAACGCCCTCGGAGACCTCGAGCGGCGCGCCGGCGTAGTCGCGGATCTTGGCCAAGGCGTTCGCCAGACCCTCCGGGTTGCGCGTGATGTACGCGCCGGTGGCGTCGGCGAGGTACTCCCGCTGGCGGCTCACGGCCAGCTTCAGCAGCGTCGCGAGGATCGGCGCGAGCACCAGCAGGACGACCAACAGCACCATGGCCAGCCCCTGCCCCTTGCCGCCGCCCGACCGCGAGGTCGACGAGCGGCGCGAGCGCCCCCCGTAGACCATGCCACGCCACGCCACGTCGCGCAGCAGGACGATCGCGCCTATGGTGGCCGCCAGCATCGACGCGAAGCGGATGTCGTAGTTCTTGACGTGCGCCATCTCGTGCGCGACCACGCCCTCGAGCTCCTGTCGGTCGAGCAGCTGCGTCAGACCGGTCGTGACGGCGATCGCCCCGTGGCGCGGGTCACGCCCCGTCGCGAAGGCGTTCGGGGCCGGGCTGTCGATCACGTAGACCTTGGGCGGGGGGACGCCGGCGCCGATCGCCACGGCCTCCGTCACGTTCACCAGGTATCGGTGCTCGTCGGCGTTCGCCGGCCGAGCGCCCGAGACGGCCAGCGCCAGGCGGTCGGCGAACCAGTAGGCGCCCAGCGACTGGGCGACCGCGAGCGCCACCGCGATGACCACGAAGGTGCCCGCCGCCGCCGGGTCGATCGCCAGCGCCATCAGGTACGCGATGGCCGCCAGCAGGGCGATCATGAAGCCACCGAGCACCCACGAGGCACGGCGGTTGGCGGCCTGCCAGTCGAGCAGGCTGATCCGGCGGCCCGTGTTCGGGTCGGTGAGGACGTCGGGCAGGCGCGGAGCGCTGCTGGCTTCGGGGAGCGTCATCGGCCCGTCCCGGGCCCCGGATCAGGCCTGGGCGCCGAAGGAGACCTGCGGGACCGCCTTCTCCTCCTCGGGGACTTCGAGGTAGACGTGCTTGGTCTTGCCCATCGGGCCGGCGAAGAAGACGCCCGGCACGGTCGTGATGACGGTGTTGAACTGCAGCACGGCGTCGTTGAAGAACTGGCGCGCGTACGCGATCTTGTTCTCGATGCCCGCGAGCTCCTCCTGCAGCATCAGGAAGTTCTGGTTCGCCTTGAGTTCCGGGTAGGCCTCGCTGATCGCGAAGAGGCGCCCGAGCGCCTGGGTCATCATGTTGGCCGCGCCGGCGGACTCGTCGACGCTCTTCGCTTGCGTCATGGCGGCACGCGCCTTGGCCACGTTGTCGAAGACCTCGCGCTCGTGGGCCGCGTAGCCCTTGACCGTCTCGACGAGGTTGGGGATGACGTCGTTGCGCCGCTTCAGCTGGACGTCGATCTGACTCCAGGCGTTCTGGTACCGGTTCTCGAGCGTGACGATCCGGTTGTAGACGTTGATCCCGACGAGAACCAAGACGGCCAGGACGACGAGCACGATGATGGTCGTGGGCACGGAGCCACCTCCGCGGCTACTCTACCGCGGCGCCTTGCCCGTCACGAGCCCGGATCACGCCGCCGCCCAGCAGCCGATCGCCGTCGTAGACGACCGCCGACTGGCCGATCGTGACGGCGAACTGCGGCGCGCCGAAGGTCAGACGGAACCCGTCCTCGCCCTCGAGCGTCAGCGTCGCCGGCTCCGGCCGCTGCCGGTAGCGGACCTGCGCCTCCACCCGGCTCGGCAACCGCTCGCGGTCGACCAGCCAGTTCGCCCGCTCCGCGACGGCCGTCGTCCAGGTGCAGGCCGAACGGGGGCCCACCGTGACGACGTTGGCCTCGGCGTCGAGGTCGGTGACCCAGCGGGGTCGATGCGACTTCCAGAGGCCCAGACCGCGCTTCTGGCCGACCGTGTAGAACGCCACGCCGCGGTGCTCCCCGACCACGGTGCCGTCGGCGTCGACGACGGGGCCCGGGCGCGGCGCCACGCGCTCGGCCAAGTGGCTGCGCACGTCGTCGACGACGAAGCACAGCCCGTTCGACGACGGCTTCCAAGCGACCGGCAGCCGGCGCTCGACGGCGAGCGCGCGCACCTCGGCCTTGGTCAGGTCGCCCAAAGGGAACAGCAGGTACGGCAGCACCCACGTGGGGAGCGCCCACAGGAAGTAGGTCTGGTCCTTGTCGTCGTCGCGCCCGCGGTGGAGTTCGACCCCGTCGGGACCGTCGACCCGCCGGACGTAGTGACCGGTGGCGAGGAAGGAGCAGCCGAGCTTGCGGGCGCGCTCGGCCAACCCCCCGAACTTGATCTCGCGGTTGCACCACACACACGGGTTGGGGGTCTCGCCGCGCTCGTACGCGGGGACGAACGGGTCGACGACGATGCGCTCGAACTCCTCGCGCGCGTCGAGCAGGTAGAACGGCACGTCGAGCCGATCGGCGATGCGGCGGGCGTCGAACGCCGCCTCGGGGCTGCAGCAGACGTCGAAGGCGCCGGCGGGGCGGTCGTCGGGCCAGAAGCGCAGCATCGAGCCGACGACCTCGAAGCCCTGATCACGCAACAAGGCGGTCGCCACCGACGAGTCCACCCCGCCGGACATCGCGGCGAGCACCTTGGGGGCGGTCGCGTCGCCGTGGGGCACATCGGGGGTCGCGGCGATCTGGGTCATGGCACGCCAGTCTACCGCCGCCGGCGAGCGGCGCCGAACACGGGCTACACTAGCCGCGGGAGGTCCGTCGTGAAAGCGTTGCGCATCGTTCAGGTCGTCGCCCTCGTTCTCGTCGCGGTCTACGTCCTGCTGTTCCACAACGCCAACCCGGCAACGGTCGCGATGCCGCTCCTGTGGTCGATGCCGCCCGCGCTGGTGTTCGCCCTGGTGGCGATCGTCGCCTGGCTGGTCGGCTGGCTCCCCGGTCGCCTGCGGACCTGGCGCCTCGAGCGCCGCCTGCAGCGGGCCGAGGCCGATCGCCAGGTGCTCGCCGCCGAGCTCGATCGCGCTCGCCATGGCGAGCCGAGCGAACCGGTGATCCCCGATCGCGACGCCGGCGGCCTGCGCCGCGGCGACGACCCCACCGACTACCTGTGACCCTCGCGCCCC
>JARGGE010000619.1 GCA_029210865.1 Trueperaceae bacterium | reverse complement strand
TGGCGGCTGCGATCGTGTGGCACACCGTTGTGGATGCTGTCGCCGTCTATCTTGCGCAGCGCGTCAACGTTTACGCTGCCGAATTAAGTGTCTTCGGCATGGCGCTGTTGGCGGTTGCGTTCATCTTCTGGGCGCGCCGCAGCGGGTTGATCCCGCTGGAAAATCCAGATGATGACCTTTCCGGCGAACTGCGTCCGGGATCGTCGCGCCTCCGGAATCGTGCCTTCGAAGACCGGATCAGCGAGGAGATCGATCAAAGCCGCTATCTATAGTCGGGATTTCGAGGGTACAGCCATGTGGAGTCGATCATGTCAGCCATTCGAGTCGAACAATTAGCGCGCCGGTTCGGAGATCTGGTTGCCGTTCAGGACCTATCGCTTGAGATCGGCCAGGGGGAGATCTTCGGCTTCCTGGGGCCGAACGGGGCCGGCAAGACGACGACGCTGCGGATGCTCGGCGCCCTCATCCAGCCGACTAGCGGTTCTGCGTCGGTTGCGGGCTACGTTCTGGGGGAGCAGGACGATCAGATCCGTCGCGAGGTAGGCATCCTGACCGAATCGCCCGGTCTGTACGATCGATTAAGCGCAGAACAGAACCTGCGCTTTTTCGCCCATCTCTACGAAGTCGATGACGTGGACCGGCAGGTTGAGCGCTACCTGCGCATGCTTGGTTTGTGGGATCGCCGGACGGAAGCGGCGGCGACCTTCTCGAAAGGTATGCGGCAAAAACTGGCGATCGCCAGGGCG
>JARGGE010000618.1 GCA_029210865.1 Trueperaceae bacterium | reverse complement strand
CATCGCGGTGGCGACGACGACGTCGCGGTACCACTTGCGGTCCGCCGGGACGATCAGCCACGGCGCCGGGTCGCTGCAGCGCGCGAAGACCTCGGCGTACGCGGCCCGGTACTCGGCCCACTGCGCGCGCGCGACCAGGTCGGCCGCGTCGAACTTCCAGTGCCGCTCGGGGTCCTCGATCCGCTTGCGCAGGCGCTTCGCCTGCTCGTCGCGCCCGACGTGCAGGTACACCTTCAGCATCGAGGTGCCGGCGGCCGCCAAGGTCGCCTCGAAGGCGGCGATCTGGGCGTAGCGGGCGCGCCAGGTCGCCTCGTCGACCAACCGGGCGACGCGGGCCACGAGCACGTCCTCGTAGTGCGAGCGGTTGAAGACGCCGATGGCGCCGCGGCGCGGCACCTCGCGGTGAATGCGCCAGAGGAAGTCGTGCGCGAGCTCGAGCTCGGTCGGCGCCTTGAAGCTGGTCACGCGCACGCCCTGCGGGTTGAGCCCCGACATCGCGCGGCGGATGGTGCCGTCCTTGCCACCGGCGTCCATCGCCTGGAGCACCACGAGCAGCGCGAAGCGACCGTCGGCGTAGAACTGGCGCTGCAGCGTCGCCATGCGCGCCACCAGGCGCTTCAGGTCGCGCTTCGCCGCGCGCTTGCCCTCGGCGTCGGTCGGGTAGGGACCGGTCGAGGCCGGGTCGACGTCGTCGAGCCCGACCGCGGGCGTCCGGTACGGCTGCAGGTCGATGGCAGTGGTGAGGTCGAGGCGCGTCCAGAGGTCGGGCAGCGCAGCCTCGGTGTCGGGCTCGG
>JARGGE010000617.1 GCA_029210865.1 Trueperaceae bacterium | reverse complement strand
CTGGCGGTCACCCTCACGCGCCCGCCGACAGCGGACGTCGTCATCCCGGCCGGCACCGTCGTGAGGACACAGGAGGTGACCGAGCCGGTGCGCTTCCAGCTTCTCGGCGACGCGCTGATCGGCGCCGGCCAGGACCCGCCCACCGCCACCGTGATCGCCGAGCACTCGCGGCCGCACCAGCAGCTGGCCGAGGCGCGGGGGCTCAAGGGCTTCGAGCTGCTGCTCGACCGCGCGCCGTACCTCGACGGCTCGGCCGAGGTGTCGACGCCGACCGGCGCGTACACCGAGGTGGACAGCTTCCTCGACTCGGGCCCGAACGACCGCCACTTCCTCGTCCGCGTCGACCAGAACGACCGCGCGTCCGTCCGCTTCGGCGACGGGCGCAACGGGCTGCCGCCGACGGGCACGGTCACGGTCCGCTACAAGACCGGCGGCGGCACGGGCGGTAACGTCGACGCCGGGCGGCTCGTGGTCATCGAGGGCGCGTTCATGGACGTGCACGGGCGCCCGGTCCAGGTGTCGGTGACGAACCCGCTGCCCGCGACCGGCGGGACCGACCGGCAGAGCGTCGCCTCGGCCCGGCTGCTCGCGCCGGAGAGCCTGCGCGCGATGACCCGCAGCGTCGCGAGGGAAGACTTTGAGATCAACGCGCGGCGGCTGCCCGGCGTGGCGCGGGCCCTGATGCTCACGTCGAACGAGGACCTGAGCATCGACGAGAACGCGGGCGTCCTCTACGTCATCCCGCAGGGCGGCGGGGTGCCCACGCCGGCGCTCAAGAACCTCGTGCTCCAGCAGGTCACCGAGGTCTACCCCT
>JARGGE010000616.1 GCA_029210865.1 Trueperaceae bacterium | reverse complement strand
ACGACCTCGAAGGCCGGACCGATAAACTCCTGCATCGAGCGGAAGCCACCGATGATGCCGCTGGTGATGCGGGTGAACACGGCGACGAGCTGGGTGAGCCAGCGGACCACCGTGGCAATGGCCGCGCCGGCAGCCTGACCGAAGCTTCGGAACTCGGACGAAGGCAAGCCGGCCGCGCCACCCGTGAGCCCCGAGAACAGTGCACCGATCTCTCGCCCCAGCTCGCTGAAGGCGTCCATCAGATCCTCGAAGACGGGCCGTGCCTCTTCAATGGTCCGCGAGAAGCCTTCCTTGAACCCCTCCCAGACCTGCTGGATGCGGTAGACGATCTGATAGAGCGAGATCAGGAAGCGCTTCAGCCCCTGGTTCTCGGCGCGATTCAGCTCCTCACGCACGGCCCCCGAAAAGCCGCCTTGCTCGAAGAGCTGCTTGAGGCCGTTGAAGAACAGCCGCACCCGCTCGCCGATGCGGCGGGCGAAGTCGGCGATGCCGCCGATGTTGCGCTGGAACGCCACCACGAAACCGGCCACGACCGCACCGAGCACGGCGACGATGAGGATCGCGGGCAAGAGCGTCGCCAGGATGCCGCCCACCGTGATGCCGAGGGCCTTGAAGGCGATGACCAAGAGCGCGATGGCAGCCTTCGCCGCGATGACCCCACCGACCAGCATCAGAAAGCTGCCCGCCGCGAGCACGATGCCGGCGAAGATGCGCTTGATGGGTGCCGGGATGGCCTGGAACGCCCGGAGGATGGCGTTGAGGGTGTCGACCACCGCCCGCACGATGGGCTTGAACACCGCGGCGAAGGGCTCGCCCAGCACCACC
>JARGGE010000615.1 GCA_029210865.1 Trueperaceae bacterium | reverse complement strand
ACACCAAGATGCCCACTCGCGGATCGAACAAGGCCGCCCGCCTCCTGAGCCTCGTCGCGCAACTCGAGGCTGGCCCCCGCACCGCCGCCGACCTCGCCCGGCAGCTCGGCGTCAGCCAGCGCACCCTGCAGCGCGACCTCGAGGAGCTGCCCGAGATCGGTCACGCTATTGAGCGCGACGGCCGCCGCTACCGCCTGCGCGCCGGCAACACCACCCTCGACCCCGTCGAAGCGCTCGCCGTCCACTCGGCCACGCGGCTGCTCGTGCACCACACCCGCATCAACTTCTTACCGAGCTTCACGAGGTTCATGGTGCAGACCGTACTCGATTCGGCCTGCCCACCGAAGCCGCTCTGATCGATCGGCCGCGGGTCGGGTGCCGCCCGATCGAAGTGGTTCCTCTCGGGGATCGGCCCACGGGCCGCGTGCTTCCTTGGGTCGGTGATGCGATTAGCTAGCGATCTGCGCATCGTGTCGACGCGATGACCGACCACATCGAATCCAGGCGTCGACGAACTGCGAAGATGCGAAGCGTGGCTACGAAACACGCGCAGAAGCTGACCCAACTCCTCCGCGACGACTCTCGTGGACAAGACTCACTGCACAATGCACGCTGAGTTTTGGCCCGTCGGTTCTACTTCAGCTAGGCCACTCTCGTTGTCTGCCCCAGACGTCTCCGCCCATCTTCTTGCCGACTGGCACCCATCACTCACACACGTGCCTCCGACCACGATGATCGGGTGGCCGGCCTACCTGCTAACTAGTGTCATGTCACACGTGTTCTGTCGGTCTGGGGTGGTAGTTTTCTCCTGACGATCATTGCGTTAGGAGGATG
>JARGGE010000614.1 GCA_029210865.1 Trueperaceae bacterium | reverse complement strand
GAGCGTCCGCCAGGTGCCTGGCGACGAGCACGCCCCGCTCGCCTTCGACGTGCACACCGAGGCCGAGGCCAAGGCGCTCGAGGCCGACGAGGCCAAGGCGACCACGCGCAAGAAGGCCACCGATCCGGTCGAGGCCAGCACCGCCGTGACCACCGCCGACCTCGAGGACAGCGAGGCCAAGCCCGACAGCTCCGGCTCCAAGCGCCGGACCAGCCGCAGCAAGTAGGAGGCCCCCGGTGTACGCCACCGTCGCCGATCTGCGCGCCGAGGGCGTCACCGTGGCACAGGCCGATGACGCCCGCCTCGAGGCGCTCATCGACGCCGCCACCGCCGAGATCGACCGCGTCACCGGGTGGTTCTTCGAGCCCCGCGCGCTGACGCTGGCCCTCGACGGCCGTGGCGCGCCCTCGCTGGAGCTGCCGGCGCCGCCCATCCGCCTCGACCGCGTCGCCATCGACGGCGCGGACATCTCGCTCTCGGCCGACGAGCTGATCGTCGTCGGGGCGCCGGTGGACCCAGGCTTCGACGCGCCCAGGCTGACCCGCCGCTTCGGCCGTTTCGCTCGTGGCCACGGCAACGTCGTGGCCCTTGGACTCTTCGGCTACACCGAGCCCGACGGGACCGCCGAGGGGCGCACGCCCGCCGCCATCCGCCGCGCGTGCATCCTGCTCGTGCTGCGCTGGCTGCACCCGCTGGCCGACGACGGTGGCTTCGACGCTCGCAACCGCTGGCGGATCATCGAGGAGCGCACCCGCGACCAGAGCTACAAGCTCGACCGCGTCTCGGGCGGTGGTCGCACCTTCACTGGCGACCCGGACATCGACGGCATCGTCGCTCGCTATCGGCGGCCGCCTGGACTGGGGGCAGTCTGATGCGTGGTCGCCTCATCTTCC
>JARGGE010000613.1 GCA_029210865.1 Trueperaceae bacterium | reverse complement strand
GGTCGGCGTCCAGGTCGAACGCGGCCGGGGCGATCTTCGTGCACAGCGCCGCGGGGTCGTGCGGGCGCTGGGTCGCCGTGCGCAGGTCTACCAGGCCGGTGAGGGTGTTGAGCATCCACGGGTCGGCGTCCAGGTCGTTAGGGAGCACGTGCGCGGGGGGCGACACGCGGGCGAGGTCGAGCATGGAGCGCAGCCGGCCGAGGGCTTCGCTTGCGCGGGCGTGCTTGCCGAGGCTTGCGCGGCGTTCGGGGTTGTCGAGTAGCACCGAGGTCGCGTGCGTCGCGCGGATCGCTTCGAGCGCGAACCGTAGCACCAGCTCGCTCGGGTCGCGTTCCCAATGCGTACCGCGCCACAGGAGCCAGCCCAGGCCGGGCGCGTACCGCACGGTCCCGCGGGTGTAGTGGACGAAGCGCTCGGCGTTGCCGGCGTCGGTGTCGGGGTACCAGGTGAGCGCGTCGTCAACCTTCGGGGCGAGGGTGTCGGCGGTGCCCTGGGGGCTGCGCGCAACATCTCTTGCGCGCACCTCGGGTGGCGCGGCGGTGTCCTGCCACGCGGCCAAGGCGGCGCGCAGGGCGTCGGGTCCATCGGCGGCGAGCACGTCGGCGGCGTCCTTGTGCGGGCTCGGGATACTCACGAGGCGCACGTCGGCACAGCCGGCCGCCCGCAGCGCCGCGGCGAGCTTGGCGGCCTTCGCTTGGCCGGCGTCGTCGCGGTCGAAGCACACGACGGCGGGCACGCCGAGCTGCGCGATGCGTTCGTGCCATGAGGCGCCCGGCATCGTGCCGCCCATGAGCCCGACCGCGGGCGCGTCTACGCCGAGCGCGGCCAGCGCCGCGGCGGTGTCCTTCTCGCCCTCGAGCATGAGCACGTAGCCGGCCGCACGGGCATGCTCGAGCGCTGCGACGTTGTACGGGCACGGGCGCGACCCCACGTAGGCGGTGCTGTGCACCAGCGTCTTTGGATCCTCGCCGTACATCGCGCGAGCGCTCAGGTAGACCGTCGTGTCGCCCTCGAGGTACGG
>JARGGE010000612.1 GCA_029210865.1 Trueperaceae bacterium | reverse complement strand
GGCGCACGTCGAGGGTGCGGACCTCGCCCGGGCGCCGCCAGGGCTGCAGGTGGAGCCGCAAGGGCACGACCGCGCCGCCCTCGATGGGGCCGGGGTCGACCGCGGCGCGCCGCACCTCGACGTCGCGGCGCCGGTCCTCGAGGCGGACGAGCAGCGCCAGGCGCGTCAGCCGGGTGTCCTGGAAGGGGTTGCGCGCGAGGAGCGCGAGCGGGGCGCCCGCCAGGCGTGCCGCGGCGGTCGCCACGTCGTCGTCGGCCACCGTCTCGGAGAGCCGCAGCGGTGCCCCCACGTCGAAGGTCGCGTCCCAGTGGACCGTCGCCGTCCCGGCACCGGTGCGGTCGCGCGCGCGATCGAGCGCCTCGAGGGTGGCGACCGCGACCAGCGCCGGCCAGAGCGCTTCGTCGCGCACGACGTCGAAGCTCAGGGCGGTGGTGGCGTCGCCGTAGGCGACGGTCAGCGTGACGGGCAGCAGGTCGGCTTCGGCGCCGAGGCGGCCGCCGGCCGCCGCCGGGCGGTCCTGGTCGACGGCGCCGACCGACGTGGCGCCCGTGTTGGCGAGCTCGAACGGGACGCTGCGGTGGGGGACGACCCCGGTGATGCGCGCGGCGGCCAGCGGCCAATCGATCGGACCGGCGCCGAGGACCGGATGCCCGAAGGCGAGCAGCCGGTCGCCGTCGACCTCGGTGACGGTCCCGACCACGCCGACGTCGACGTCGCCGCGGACCCACTGGACCGCGATCGCCGAGCCGGCGGTCGGGCGTCCGGCGTCGGCGTCGTCGCCACCGCCGCCCCGGACCGCCTGGACCGGCGCGACCGATCCGGTCAGCACGGTGCGCTCGAGGAGCGCCAGCGCGCGGGCGCCGAGGCCCGCGACGAGCAGCGGCCATGCGAGCGTGGCGGTATCGATCGAATGGTGGTCGAGCTTCGGCACTGGCACGCCTGTCGATCGCCACGCGGCGTCCAGGAAGGTGCGGTCGAAGGCGATGTTGTGGCCGGCAAGGAGCGCCCCTTCCAGCAGGGGCT
>JARGGE010000611.1 GCA_029210865.1 Trueperaceae bacterium | reverse complement strand
CGTCGGGCCCGCGGTAGGCGGCCAGCCGCGGCGCGGACGGGTCGATTGCGCTCGCTTCACGGGACAGCGCCCCCAACGGGCGCAGCGCGCGCTCGAGCAGGACCAGGGCCACGACGCCCGCGAACGCCGCCACCCCGAACCCGGCGACGATCAGCGCCCCGCGCAGCGCCCGCTGCGCCTCCTCGAGGGCGCTCAGGTCGAGCGCCACCCGGACCGTGCCGATCTCGAGGCCCGACGGGAGCACCCAGGGCGCGGCGCCCACCAGCTCGCGCCCGCGCGCGCCGGCGACGACCGCGGCTTCCTCGGCCAGCGGGATCGGCTCGCCGGCATCGACGGGAAGGAGCACCTGGCCGGTGGCCGAGACGAACTGCAGCCGCACGCCGTCGCCCCCGTCGCCGATGAAGTCCTCGCCCAGCGAACCGCTGCGGACCACCGCCTGCACGCGCTGCAGGTCACGCGCCAGCAGGTCCTCCAGGGCACGCCGCTGCGTGCGCGCGAACACCTGGTCGACCACCACCACGGTCGCGGCGAGCGCGAGCACGACGCTGCCGACGACCAGCAGCCCCAGCCGCGCCCGCAGGCGCGCGGGCGCGCGGCGAACCGGCCGAGGGTCGGGCGTCGGCGCCGGGCTCGGCTGGGTCACAGCACCGTGTACCCCTTGCCGCGGATCGTGACGATCGGGTCGTCGCCCCCCACCGCACGGAGCCGCTTGCGTAGCTTCGAGACGAACACCTCCACCGTGTTCGATTCGGGCAGGTCGTCGCCGTACAGCTTGTGCTCCAGGTCGGCCCGCGACCAGACGCGCCCCGGGTTCGAGAGGAGCAGCCGCAGCAGCTCGAACTCGAGCTCCGGGAGCGTGGCCACCCCGTTCGCGGCCTCCACGGTGAAGGTGGCCGGTCGCAGGCGCCAGCCGGCGTGCACGACCTCGTCGGCACCGCTGCGCCGCTCGCGCAGGCGCACGTGGACGCGCGCGAGCAGCTCCTGCACGTCGAACGGCTTGGTGACGTAGTCGGCCGCCCCGGCGTAGAGCCCCTCGACGCGGCTGGCCACGTC
>JARGGE010000610.1 GCA_029210865.1 Trueperaceae bacterium | reverse complement strand
CCCACGACGCGCTTCACGGGGACTGACGACCGCGCCGCGGAGGCCCACGACGCGCTTCACGGGGACTGACGACCGCGTTGCCCTAAATCGGATTTATTCCGATTTACGTGTTACGATGAGGGCCGTTGGAGGTACGACCATGACCGAAGCTCTTCGCCCCATCCCCCATCCCATCCCCGAAGCCCGCCGCGCCGACCTGGTCGCGCTCCTGAACGAGCGCCTCGCGGCCACCGCCGATCTGCAGATGCAGGTCAAGCAGGCGCACTGGAACGTGACCGGCATCCACTTCCAGACCCTCCACGAGCTGTTCGACGCCGTCGCCGACGCGGTCCACCCCTACGTCGACGAGATCGCCGAGCGCGTCACCGCGCTGGGCGGGGTCGCCAAGGGCACCGTGCGCATGGCGGCCGCCGCGAGTTCGTTGCCCGAGTACCCGCTCGACGCCGTGGGCGGCGAGGCCCACCTGACCGCCGTGCGCGACCGGCTCGCGACCTACGCGGCCGACAACCTGCGCGCGATCGACGCGGCCGACGACCTCGACGACGACGCCACTCAGGACCTCTTCACCGAGATCCAGCGCGAGATCGACAAGCTCCAGTACTTCGTGGCGTCGCACCTGCTCTGACGCCCGACCGCGCGTGCACGGCGACGGGGCGCACCGATGCGGTGCGCCCCGATCTCGTGGACTGGATCTCGTGGGCGGGCCGGCGGGTGGCGCCGCCCAGCGGCCCGGGGCGTCAGGCCTCGAAGCCCGAACCGCCGACGTCGTCCGATAGCCCGGAGGCCTCGAGCACGTGCTCGGCGACGAACACGGGGCACTTGGTGCGCACCGCGAGCGCGAGCGCGTCCGACGGCCGCGCATCGACGTCGAAACGCATCCCCTGCCGCTCGAGGATCAGCATGGCGTAGTAGGTGCCGTCGATCAGGTCGGTGACCTCGACGCGCTGCAGCGAGGCGCCCATCATCTCGAGCACCGACAGCATGAGGTCGTGCGTGAGCGGGCGCGCGGGGCGCTCCTCCTGCCGGCCGGCGGCGATCGCCAGCGCTTGCAGGGCGTCGACGACGATCGG
>JARGGE010000060.1 GCA_029210865.1 Trueperaceae bacterium | reverse complement strand
GCCGCGCCAAGACCGTGCACGGCGCGCCTGCGAAGCGTCCCACGGGTGATACCGAGGCCGCCGCCGGGCTACCCGGCCCGAGCCGCGCGCTCGGCCATGGAGGGCGCTCGTGACCGCGCCCACCGAAGCCTACGTCGCGCTGTCGGCCGTCCTCTTCGCGATCGGCGCGGTGGGCGTGCTCACCCGCCGCAGCGCCATCCTCGTCTTCCTCTCCGTTGAGCTGATGCTCAACGCCGCCAACCTCGCGCTCGTCGCGTACGCGCGCCACTGGGCCGGGACCGGGGCGCTCGCGGCCATGAGCGGGCAGACCGCCGTGTTCGTGATCCTCGCCGTCGCCGCCGCCGAGGTGGCGGTGGGCCTGGGCATCCTGGTCGCGATCTTCCGCGATCGCCGCAGCACCGACGTCGACGCCCTCTCGGAGGTGCGGCTGTGAGCCTCGCCCCCGAACGTCCCGTCGCGGAGGCGCTGTCGTGAGTCGCGCATCCGTACGTCCCGACGCGGAGGTGCTCGCATGAGCCCCGACTGGAACGACCCCGTCGCCTGGGCCGTCTTCGCCCCCGCGATGGCGCTCCTGGGCGCGCTCATCAACGGGCTGTTCGGCCGCCGGCTCCGCGAGCCGCTGCCCGGCGTGCTCGCCAGCCTCGCGGTCGGCGGCGCGTTCGTGCTCGCCCTGATCGCCTTCTTCGGGCTCTTGGGCCGCGAGGCGGGCGTGGCGGTCGAGCTCTGGCCCTTCCTGCCCGTCGCCGGCCTCGACCTGTCGATCGGCTTCGTCGTCGACGCCCTCGCGGCCACCTTCATGCTGGTCATCACCGGCGTCGGCCTGGCCATCCACGTCTACTCGATCGGCTACATGCACGCCGACGACGGCTACGCGCGCTACTTCGCGCTGCTCAACCTGTTCGTCGCCGCGATGCTCGTGCTCGTGCTCGCCGACTCGCTGGTGCTGCTGTTCATCGGCTGGGAGGGCGTGGGGGTCTGCTCCTACCTGCTCATCGGCTTCTGGTACCGGCAGACGGCCAACGCCGACGCGGGCCGCAAGGCCTTCATCGTCAACCGCATCGGCGACGCCGGCTTCCTGCTGGCCTCGTTCCTCGTCGCCGCCACCTTCGGCACCCTGACGATCGCCGAGGTCAACGCGGCGGCCGGCACCTACGCCTTCGGAGCCGGGGTGCTCGGGTCGATCGGCTTGCTCTACCTCGTGGCCGCGACGGGCAAGAGCGCGCAGCTGCCGCTGCACGTGTGGTTGCCCGACGCCATGGCCGGCCCCACGCCGGTGTCGGCGCTCATCCACGCCGCCACCATGGTCACCGCCGGCGTCTACCTGATCGCGCGCCTGAGCCCGCTCTACGCGATGACGCCGGAGGCCTCTGCCGTCGTCGCCTGGGTGGGCGCCCTCACCGCGCTGGTCGCCGCGATCGCGGCGACGGGGCAGACCGACGTGAAGCGCGTCCTCGCCTACTCGACGGTCAGCCAGCTCGGCTTCATGTTCGTCGCGGTCGGCGCTGGCGCCTACTCCGCCGCCGTCTTCCACGTGGTCACCCACGCCTTCTTCAAGGGGCTGCTGTTCCTGGGCTCGGGCTCGGTCATCCACGCCATGAGCGGTGAGCAGGACGTGCGCCGCATGGGGGGGCTGGGCAAGCGCATGCGTACGACCGGCACCACCGCGCTGATCGGCACCCTGGCGATCGCCGGCGTCCCGCTGCTCTCGGGCTTCTTCAGCAAGGACGCGATCCTGGCCGGCGCCTGGAGCTCGACGCTGCTCGCCGACTACGGTGGCAAGGCGCTGTTCGCGGTGCTGCTCGCCACCGCCGCGCTGACGGCCTTCTACATGTTCCGCTGGTACTACCTGGTGTTTGCCGGTGGGGCGCGTGGCGACGCCCGCGTGCACGCCAAGGTCCACGAGAGCCCGCCGAGCATGACGCTGCCACTGGTCGTCCTGGCGGTGCTCGCCGTGGTCGGCGGGTACGTCGGGCTTCCGGCGTTCGCCTTCCCGAACGCCATCGATCCCTGGCTCGCGCCCGCGCTGGCCGAGATCCACCTCGATCATCCGGCGCTGTGGCTCGAATGGCTGCTCGTGGCCGCGTCGGTGCTCGCCGCCGGCCTCGGGCTCGCAGCGGGCTGGTGGGTCTACGAGCGCGGCAAGGGGGCGCTCGCCAGCCGCATCGGCGCGGGCCCGCTCGGTCGCGCCGCGCGCGCGGGCCTCGGCTTCGACGCGCTCTACCGCGCGGCCGTCGTCGGCCCCGTCGAGGGCGTCGCCGGCGGTCTCGCCATCGGCGACCGCGACCTCCTCGACAAGGGCATCGGCGCCGGCGTCACCAGCGCCACCTGGCTCGGACGGCTCGTCGCCGTCTGGCAATCCGGCCACGTGCGCCTCTACGCCCTCGCCATGCTCCTCGGCCTGGCGGCCATCGTCGTCGCCATCGCCGCCACCGTCGCCAACGTGGGAGGTCGCGCGTGATCGCCGCCGCCATCGTGCTCGTCCCGCTCGCCGTCGCGGTCGCGCTGCTCCTGGCGCCGCGCCGCGCCGTCCACCTGCCCTTGGCGGTGCTCGGCGTCGTCGCGACGCTCGTGCTTGCCCTCTTCGCCGACGGCCCCGCGGGCCGCCTCGACGTCCCGTGGATCCCGACGATCGGCGCCTGGATCGCTCTCGACGCCACCGGCGCCGGCGGCGCCCTGCTCCGCGTGGCCGCCCTCGTCATGCTGCCCACGGTCCTCTGGGCCGCGCTGCGCGTCGATCGCCATGCGCACCGCTTCCTGGCCGCCCTGCTCGCGACGCTCGCGGGCGTGGCCGGCATCTTCCTCGCCCGCGACCTGGTGCTCTTCTACGTCTTCTGGGACCTCACGCTGCTGCCCGGGCTCGCGCTGCTGGGCGGCTGGGGGCTGGCGCATCGCCGCGCAGCCCTGGTGAAGTACCTGATGTACGCCGTCGCCGGCTCGTTCGTCATGCTGCTCGCGCTGCTCGCGCTGCGGCCGCTGTCGGGCGCGGCGGGCTACCGCTTCGAGGAGCTGCTCGCCGCGACCCCGCAACTCGACCCGCTCACCCAGGCCTGGCTCTTCGGCGCCTTCATGTTCGCCTTCGCGGTCAAGCTGCCGATCTTCCCGCTGCACGCCTGGCTCGTCGACGTCAACGAGCAGAACCACCCCTCCGGGGCGGCCGACGTCGCCGGCACGCTCTACAAGCTCGGCGGCTTCGGGCTCTTCGCCTGGGCGCTCCCGCTCCTGCCGGACGGGGCGACCCTGTTGGCCCCGCTGGGCCTCGCGCTCGGCGCCTTCACGGCGGTCTACGCGATGGCGATCGCCACCCGCCACACGCACCTCAAGCGCGTGCTGGCCTACTTCTCGATCTCCCACATGGGGATCGTCGCCGTGGGGCTGTTCTCGCTCCACCTCGCCGGGCAGAGCGGCGCCATGGCGCTCCTGGCGGCGCAGATGGTGACGACGTCCGGGCTCTTCCTCGTCGCCGGCATGCTCCATGCCCGTCGGGGCAGCTTCGAGCTCGACGCCTTCGGCGGCCTCGCCAAGGCGGCCCCCGCCTTCGCCGCGGTGTCGCTGCTCGTCCTGTTCGGCGGCATCGGGGTGCCCGGCCTCGCCAACTTCCCGGGCGAGTTCCTCGCCGTGCTCGGCGCCTTCGCCGCCAGCCCGCTGGCCGCGACGCTCGCCGTGATGGCCGCGATTGGGGCCGGCGCCTTCGGCGTCAACCTCTTCCAGCGGCTGTTCCAGGGTGAGGCCAAGGGCGCGCCGACGCGCGACCTGAGCCCGCTCGAGGTCGCCGTCCTGGTGCCGATCGTCGCCGCCACCCTGTGGCTCGGCATCGCGCCAGCCGCGAACCTCACGGCCTTCGAGGCCGAGGCCGCGGCCGGCTTGGCCGCGGCACCACCGCCGGTCGTGCTCGAGCTCGCCGAGGGGGGTGCGCGATGACGCTGCCACCCGTCTACGGCGACCTGATGCCGCTCGTGCCGCTCCTGGTGCTCCTCGTCGCGGCCGCGGTCACGCTCCTCGTGGGGGTGTTCGCGCGCGGGCCGGTCCCGCTCGGTGGGATGGCCGTCCTCGGCGTGGCGGTCGCCCTGGGCTTCGCCGTCGCGGGCTTCCTCGCCGGCGTCGCCGGCGAGCCGCTGCCGCGCACGCTCGGCGGCGCCTACCTCAGCGACGGACTCTCGGGCGCGCTCTCGATCGTCATCCTGCTCGGCTCCGGCCTGACCATGCTCGGGGCCGGCGCGCACGCGCGCCGCATGCGGCTCGACCACCCCGAGCTGTTCCCACTGCTGCTGCTCGCCACGCTCGGCGCGCTGGTGCTCGTCTCGGCCGGCGACCTGATCGTGCTGCTGCTCGGACTCGAGATCATGTCGCTGGCCGTGTACGTGCTCTCGGCCTGGCGCGAGGGCTCGCGGACGGGCGAGGAGGCCGGCCTCAAGTACTTCCTGCTCGGCGCGTTCGGTTCGGCGGTCCTCGTCTACGGGATCGCGCTCACCTACGGCGCGACGGGCCGCTTCGACCTGGTCGGCATCGCTGCCGCCGGCGCCGCCCCCGGCTTCGCGTCGGGCGGCTTGCTCCTGCTGGGCGCGGGTTTCCTGCTCGTCGGCCTCGCCTTCAAGGTCGGCTTCGTCCCCTTCCACCAGTGGCTGCCCGACGTCTACACGGGGGCGCCGACGCCGGTGACCGCCTTCATGAGCGTGGTCGTCAAGACCGCTGCCTTCGGTGCGCTGCTGCGCGTCGCCAGCGGGCTCACGGGCGGGCTCGGGGCCGGCGCGTACGGTGAGGCCTTCACGACGCTGCTCGCCGTGGTGGTGGGCGCGACGCTGGTCGTCGGCAACACCGGCGCGCTGCTGCAGAGCGGGCTCAAGCGCCTGCTCGCCTACTCCTCGATCGCCCACGCCGGCTACGTCGGCCTCGCCGTCCTGGCGGGCGGCGCCGACGGTGCCCGTGCGGCCGCCACCTACCTGCTGATGTACACGGTGACGAACGTGCTCGCCCTCGGCGTGCTGAACGCCGTCATGGGCGACGACGACCAGGGCGATCGCCTCGAGCGCCTCGCCGGGCTCGGTCGCCGGCAACCCTGGATGGCCGCCGGCCTCACCTTGGCGCTCGTCAGCCTCGCCGGCTTCCCGCCGCTCGCCGGCTTCGTCGGCAAGCTGGCGGTGTTCCAGTCGGCCATCGCCTCCGGGTACGTCGTGATCGCCGCCATCGGCATCGCCTCCGCCATCGTGGCCGTCGTGTACTACGGGCGCGTGGTGGTCACCCTGTACCTGCACGACCCGGACCACGGCGTCGTGGGGG
This sequence comes from Trueperaceae bacterium, assembly GCA_029210865.1. GTDB lineage: Bacteria > Deinococcota > Deinococci > Deinococcales > Trueperaceae > JAABTL01. Next base: position 5,404 of record JARGGE010000060.1, on the reverse strand, counting down.
TCCACCGCTCCGCCGGGTCGACGTTCGCGCTGGTCCTCGCGGCGCTCGGCGTCGTGCTGCTCGGTCTGTTCCCGGGCTGGTGGCTCGACCTGCTGGCCCGCGCGCCGATGGTCCTCGGCGGCGCCTGAGCCGTGAGCGACGTCGGTTCGCCCGACGCGGTCCTGCTGCCGCCGGAGTTCGCTTCCAAACGCCTCCTCGTCGTCGACGACGAGGAGGCGAACCTCATGCTCCTCGAAGGCATCCTGCGTCGGGGCGGCTACACGGCCATCGAGTTGCTCGACGACCCGCGGCAGCTCGTCGCGCGCTTCGTCGCCGATCCGCCCGACATGCTCCTGCTCGACCACCGGATGCCGCACCTCACGGGCCTCGAGGTGCTCGAGGCGCTCGCGCCGCACTTGCCCGAGGGCTTCCCGGTGGTCATGATCACCGCCGACGACCGCCCCGAGCTCCGCCACCAAGCGCTGGCGAGCGGGGCCCGCGACTTCCTGACCAAGCCGGTCCAGAGCGTCGAGGTGCTGCTGCGGGTGCGCAACCTACTCGAGGCGTGGACCGCGCGGGCCTGGCTCGCCGAGCAGAACGAGTTGCTGGAGCGGCGCGTGCGCGACCGCACCGCCGACCTCGAGCGCAGCCAGATGGAGATGCTCGTGCGCCTCGCGCGCGCCGCGGAGTACCGCGACGATGCCAGTGGGGAGCACGTCTGGCGCGTCGCACGCACGAGCGCCCTGCTCGCCGACGCGCTGGGCGAACCGGCCGACCGCGTCGAGGCGCTGCTGCGCGCCGCCCGCCTGCACGACGTGGGCAAGATCGGCATCCCGGACGGCATCCTGCTCAAGCCCGGGCGGCTGTCGGCGGCCGAGTTCGAGGTGGTCAAGACGCACTGCGCGATCGGCTACGAGTTGCTCTCGGGCAGCCGGTCGCCGCTGGTCCAGCTGGCGGCCGAGATCGCGCTCACGCACCACGAGCGCTGGGACGGCCAGGGCTACCCGAGCCGGCTGTCGGGGCGCACGATCCCGCTGGCCGCGCGCGTCCTGGCGGTGGCGGACGCCTTCGACGCGGTGACGCACGACCGCGCCCACCGCCGCGGGCGCTCGCCCGAGGAGGCGATCGCCGAGATCGAGCAGGGACGCGGCACGCAGTTCGACCCCGAGGCGGTCGACGCCTTGGTCGCACTGTTCGAGGCCGGCGAGCTCGCCAGCGACGGCCCGCTGGGCTGACGGCGGCACGCCGGGGTTAGCCTGGCGGCATGGACCCGTACCAGCAAGCGCTCGCCGATCGACTCGGCGACGCCGACCCCATCGAGGTGCTCGCCGCCACGCCCGCGCTCCTGGCCGCCCTCGTCGAACGCCTCGGACCCGACGCGGTCCTCGCGCGCCCGGCCGACGGCGGCTGGAGCCCTGCGGAGGTGCTGGCGCACCTCGCGGACGTCGAGCTGGGCATGGGCTTCCGGTTGCGCCAGGCGGTCGCCGGCGAGCCCGTCGCCCAGGGCTTCGACCAGGACGCGTGGGCGCGCCGCTACCCGCGCCTCGACGCGGCGCTCGCGCTCGAGGCCTTCCGCGCCACGCGCGCCTGGAACCTCGCCTTGTTCGCAACCTTCGACCTCGACGATTGGCTGGCGGCCGTCGACCACCCGGAGCGCGGCCCCGAGACCGTCGACGAGGTCGTGCGCGCCCTCGCGGGCCACGACCTGCGGCACCTCGATCGCCTCGGCGCGTGGTAGCCTTCTTCCCTATGGCGATCGAACGAACGTACGCGATGGTGAAACCCGACGGCGTCCAGCGTGGTCTGGTCGGTGAGATCGTGCGCCGCATCGAGACCAAGGGCTACCGCATCGTCGGCATGAAGCTCATGCAGATCCCGCGCGCCACCGCCGAGAAGCACTACGGCGAGCACGCGGGCAAACCCTTCTTCGAGGGCCTGGTAGCCTTCATCACCAGCGGCCCCGTGGTGGCCATGGTGCTCGAGGGCGAGAACGCGATCCTCGGCTGGCGCGGCATGATGGGCGCGACCAACCCCAAGGACGCCGCCCCCGGCACGATCCGTGGCGACTTCGCGACCACGATCGACCACAACGTGGCGCACGGTTCAGACGCGCCCGCGACCGCCGAGCGCGAGATCGGCATCTTCTTCGCCGCCGGCGAACTGCTCGACTGACGACGGGCCCGGGCCCGAGATCCGGTCCGGTCCGCGCGGCCGGGGGCGAACGCCCCCGGCCGCGCGGGTATGGTGGGCCAGGCCCGCGCGAGGCGGACCGCGACCCCCCAAGCCGAGGTGACCGCATGCCCCAGTTCTCCGCCCTCATCCAAGCTCTCAGGGCCTCCTCCACGATCGCGTTCAACGCCAAGGCGCTGGAGCTGAAGCGCGCCGGCGTCGACGTCATCGCGATGACCGCCGGCGAACCGGACTTCCAGCCGCCCGCCCACGTCCTCGCCGCCGCCCACGAGGCGATCGACCGCGGCATGACCAAGTACACGGCCTCCGAGGGGACGCTCGAGCTGCGGCAGGCGATCGTGAACAAGCACGCGCGCGAGAACGGCCTCGCCTTCACCCCCGACCAGGTGGTCGTGTCGACCGGGGGCAAGCAGTCGCTCTACAACGCCTTCATGTCGATCCTCGACCCGGGCGACGAGGTCATCGTGCCGGCCCCGTACTGGGTGAGCTACCCGGCGCAGATCCAACTCGCCGGCGGCGTCACCGTGCCGGTCGCCTGCCGCGCCGAGGATGGCTTCGTGCCCGATCCCGAGGCCATCGCCGCAGCGATCACGCCGCGCACGCGGGCGATCGTGGTCAACTCGCCGAGCAACCCCACCGGCGCGGTCGTCCCCGAGGGCGTCCTGAAGGCGATCGCCGACCTCGCCGAGCAGCACGACCTGTGGCTCGTCAGCGACGAGCTCTACGAGCACTTGGTGTACGAGGGGACCTTCACCCCGGTCGCGCAGTGGTACCCGGAGCGCACGGTCCTCGTCCACGGCGCCAGCAAGGGCTACGCCCTCACCGGCTGGCGCATCGGCTGGGCGTGCGCGCCGGTCGCGCTCGCGAAGGCGATGAACCGGCTGCAGGGGCAGGTGACCAGCAACGCCAACGCGGTGGCGCAGTACGCGACCCAAGTGGCGCTCGAGTCGGTCGAGGCGACCGCCGCCTTCCAGGCGATGACGCGCGCGGCGTACCGCGAGCGCCGCGACCTGCTCGTCGCCGGCCTGAACGACCTCGGTCTGCCGACGCCTATGCCGCACGGTGCCTTCTACGCCATGGCCGACCTGCGCACGATCGACCCCGACGAGACGGTCGCTGCCACCGTCCTGCTCGAGCAGGCGCGCGTCGCGGTCGTGCCCGGCACCGACTTCCTCGCCCCCGGGTTCGCGCGGCTCTCGTACGCCTGCAGCACCGGACAGGTGGCCGAGGCCGTGCAGCGCATCGCGGCCGTGGTGGGGCGATGAGCGGACCGCGCGGCCTCCGCTCGGCGATGGGTGCGAGCGGCTACCGCACGACCGTGCGGATCGGCGCGCACCTGGTCGTCGCCGACGAACCGGTGGCAGCCGGCGGGACCGACACCGGCCCCACGCCCATGGAGCTGCTCGGCGGCGCCCTCGCGGGCTGCATCTCGATCACCTTGCGGATGGTGGCCGAGCGCAAGGGGTGGCCGCTCGAAGGCGTCGAAGCGGAGGTCGCCATGCGCAAGGAGCCGGTCGAGGGCGCGCGACCGCGCGACGCCTTCGACGTCCGGGTGACGCTGCTCGGCCCGCTCGACGACGCGATGCGCGCCGAGCTGACGCGCGTGGCCTCGCGCTGCCCGGTGCACCGCGCGCTCGCGCACGAGACGCCGGTCACGACCACGGTCGCCTGAGGACCGCGCGGCCGGGTCGCGCCGCCCGGTCGCGCGCGCCTCCCGCACGCGCCGCCAGCGGTCGGCCCGCGCGCTAGCATGCCGCCATGGACCCCGATCGCGACCCCACCGCCGGCCCGACCGCGCCGTCCGCCGAGCCGGTCGAGCTCGCGGAGCCCGCGCCTGCCAAGGCCGGGCCCGCCGAGCCGGTGCCGCCGCCACGGTCGTACGCGGCCAACCACATCTACGCCAACCCCGAGAAGTGGCGCATCGGTCGCGAGTTCCTGGCGCGCTACACCGGCACCGACCCCGAGGCCTTCCAGAAGCAGATCGTCCTGACCAACTTCCACCACTACCTCGAGCGCTTCCGCGTCATCGCCGGCGACGCCGAGATGACGCGCGGATCCGCGATGACCGCCGCCCACTCGGAGCGCCTCGGCGTCTCGATCATCGACTTCTCGATCGGGTCGCCGGTCGCGGCGCTGATCATCGAGGTGCTGGCGACCGCCGAGCCGACTGCGACGCTCTTCCTCGGGATCTGCGGCGGGCTCCACCGCTCGCTCGAGGTGGGCGACTTCGTGCTCCCGACGGCCGCGATCCGCGACGAGGGGGCGTCGAAGCACTTCATGCCGCCGCAGGTACCGGCGCTGCCGACCTTCAAGATCCAGAAGTTCGTCTCGCAGATCGTCGTCGAGCGCGGCCTCGACTACCGCACCGGGGTCGTGCACTCGACCGACTACCGCTTCTGGGAGTTCGACGAGCGCTTCAAGGACCAGCTCTACGAGGAGCGGGCGCTCGCGATCGACATGGAGACGGCGACGCTCTTCTCGGTGGGCTTCGCGAGCAAGGTGCCGATCGGCGCGCTGCTCCTCGTCTCCGACCTGCCGCTCAAGGAGGGGGGCGTCAAGACGCGCGAGAGCGCCCGCGCCGTCTTCCGCGAGTACACCGACCTGCACATCGAGATCGGGATCGACGCGATGAGCCAGATCGCCGAGCGCGGCGAGCACATCCGGCATTACCGCTGGTGACGCCCGAGGGGGCTGTGCCGCGCCCTCGCGCGGCGTAGGCTCGGGGTCCGATGTTGCACCTCTACGCCGCGCTGGCCGCGGCCGCCATCTCGTTCTCCGCGGTCTTCATCCGCTTGGCCGACGTCTCGGTCTCGACCGCTGCCTTCTACCGCCCGTTCTACGCGCTGCCGGCCATCGCGCTGCTGCACGCGCTCTCGTGGCGGAGCGACACGCGCACGCGCCGCGAGCGCCTCGCAACGCTCCTGGCCGGTGGGATGATGGGGGTCGCCTTCACGCTGTGGAACTACTCGATCGCCTACGTGGGCGCCGGCCTCGCGACGGTGCTCGGCAACAGCCAGGTGCTGTTCGTCGGGCTGTTCGCCTGGTGGGCGTTCCGCGAGCGCCCGCCGGCCTCGACGGCCTTCGCGGTGCCGCTGGTGTTGGGTGGCCTGGTGCTGGTGACCGGTGTCGGCCGGCCCGACGCGTACGGGGCCGACCCGTTCCTCGGGGTGCTCCACGGCGTGGGGAACGCCCTCGCGTACGCGTCGTTCCTCATCGTCTTCCGGCGGACCGGGCG
>JARGGE010000609.1 GCA_029210865.1 Trueperaceae bacterium | reverse complement strand
CGGCCACCGTCACCAGCACGACGACTGCCGGGCCGGTCGCGGCGTCGCGCTCGAACGCGCTCACCAGCGCCCCGGCGGCGCCGGCGCCCGCACCGATCGCGGCGGCGGTCGCTACCAGTGGGGCGAGCCGGGACACCCACGGGCGCGCCGCGACGGCGGGCGCGACCACCAGCGCCGTGATGAGGACGACCCCCACCAACTGCAGGCCGAGGACGACCGCGACCGCCAAGGCGCCGGTGACCGCGCCCTCGACCCAGCGCACGGGGACGCCGACGCTCGTCGCGTACCCCGGGTCGAAGGCGACGACGGCGAGCGCTGGCCACGCCACGACCACGAGGGCGAGGATCGCCAGCGCGACGCCGGCCAGGAGCGCGACGTCGCCCGGCAGCAGGGCCGCCGCCTGACCGAAGAGGAAGGACTGCAGCCCCGCGGAGGCCGCGTCGCCGCGCCCCTGGGCCCCGGTCAGCAGCGCCAACCCCAGGGCGAACGACACCGACAGCACCAGCGTGGTGGCGCCGTCGCTGCCGAGGCGCGTGCGGGTGGTGAGCAGCCGGAGCAGCCAGGACCACAGCGCGCCCGAGGCGAGCGCGCCCACGACGAGCACCGGGAGCGCGCGCTGCCCCGTGAGCAGGAAGGCGGCGACGATGCCGGGCAGCGCGGCGTGGGCCAGGACGTCGCCGAGCAGGCTCTGGCGCCGGAGCACCGCGAAGGCGCCGAGCCCGCCGGTGAGCGCGCCGAGCAGGGCCGCGCCGAGCAGCACGGTGCGGGTGGTGCCGTCGCTCAGGATCGCCCAGGCCTCGCTCACGGCGCGGCGTCGCCCCCGGTCGCCCGCAGGTCCGGGTCGACGTCGGCGCCGCCCGCCGCGACGATGCCGAGCAGATGCGTGCGCGTGTAGTGCACTGCGCTCTCGCCCAGCCAGCCCTGCGCCAGCCGCAACGCGAGCTTGAGCGCCTGTTGTGCCACGACGACGCCGAGATAGACCAGCGCGAGCGTGACCAGCAGGCCCGCATCGCCCGCCGTGATCGCGTCGTCGATGATGCGGCGCTGAAGCTCGATGGGGGCAAGCCCGATCACCGAGGCCGCGACCGCAAGCAGCGCCACCCCCGCCTGGCG
>JARGGE010000608.1 GCA_029210865.1 Trueperaceae bacterium | reverse complement strand
TCACCGGGATGGACACGCGCGAACTCACCCACGACCGCGCCTTCGCGCCGGCGGTGCGCGCGCTCATGGAGGAGACCCGCGCGGTGGGCGTCGCGGAGGGCGTCGCGCTCGGCCCGCACGACGTGCAGGAGATGCTCGACCTGATCCGCGGCTTCGACCCCATCAAGACGTCGATGCTCGTCGATCGCGAGAAGGGGCGACCGCTGGAGCTCGAGGGCATCACCGGCGCCGTCCTGCGGCGGGGGGCCGACCACGGCGTCGCCACGCCCGTCACCGCGCTGGTGCACGGCTTGCTCGAGCGTTCGGTCAGCTGACCTCGGGGTCGCCGTCGAGGAAGCCGAAGCCGGGCAGGTCGTCCATCCGCGCCACCAGCGCCTGCAGCAGCCGCAGCGTGTCGTCGGCGTCGCGCAGGTCGGCGACCTCGGTGGGCGAGTGGGCGTAGCGCCGCGGCAGGCAGAGCGAGGCCGCCGGGACGCCCTGCCCCGACCAGGCCATCGCGGCGGCGTCGTTGTTGCCCCCGGTGAAGGTGGTGACCTGGAGCGGCACGCCCTCCGCGTGCGCGAGCGCCCGCAGGTACCGCGCCACCGCCGGCTGCACCAGGAAGCCGCGCCCGCCAGGTCCCGCCAGTACCTGCAGCGCCGGGCCGGCGCCGAGGCGCACGTTCACGTTGCGCGTCAGGCTCATGTCCGGGGTGTCGCCGCTCGGCATGGTGTCGACCGCGATCGCCAGGTCGGGCCGCCAGCGCTCGCCCGCCACGCCCGCGCCCTTGAGCCCGACCTCCTCCTGGCTCGTGAAGGCGACCACCAGCGTGCCCGCCGGCGGCGCACCGTCGTCGAGCAGCGCCCAGGCCACCGCGCAGCCCAGGCGGTTGTCGATCGCCTTGCCGGCCACGAGCGGCGCGCCGTGGCCGAAGGCGACGACGTCGTTCACGAAGGCGATCGGGTCGCCGACGACGATGCTCATGGACGCGACGGCCGCCTCCGAGGACGCGCCGACGTCGACGTAGAGCGAGGCGGGCGAGGGCGCCCGACCGCGCTCCTCGGGCGCCTGGAAGTGGCCGGCGCGCATGCCGATCACGCCCAGGTGCCCGCGCACGCGCACCATGCGGGCGGCCAGGAGGTGGTCGAGCACGCCGCCCACCTTGTCGAA
>JARGGE010000607.1 GCA_029210865.1 Trueperaceae bacterium | reverse complement strand
AGGCGCTCCTCCTCGCGCCCGACGACACCGACCTCGCCTACCGCCGTGGCGCCGCGCTCGTCGACGCCGGCCGCGGGCTCGAGGCGCTCGCCGAGCTGACCGAGATCGAGGCGCGCACCAACGACTACCGCTTCAGCGCGCTGATCGCACGCGTCTACGTCGAGCAGGGGCAGGTCGACTACGCGCTGCGCGCGCTCGAGCGCGCGGTCCGCAAGGCGCAGGACGCCGGCGACCGCAGCGGCCAGGCGTCGTCGCTCGTCGCCCTGGGCGATCTGCAGCGCGGCCTCGGCCGCGACGCGGACGCCGCTGCCAGCTTCCGCGCGGCGGCCGACGTCGACCCCGACTCGTGGCAGGCGCGCTACGCGCTCGCCCTGACGTACCTCGAGGGGGGCCAGCCGCGATCGGCCGTGGCCCCGCTGCAGGAGGCCGTGCGCATCGCGCCGGACGACGGCGGCCTGCGGCTCGCCCTCGCCAGCGCCTTCGACCAGCTGGGCCAGCCCGCCGACGCGCTCGCCTCGGCGCAGGCTGCGCTCCCGCTCCTGACGGACGCGGACGCCCAAGCGCAGGCGCGCTTCATCGTCGGCCGCGCGTTCTACCTCCGCGGCGACTACGCCGGCGCCGACGCGGCCTTCGCCAACGTGGTGCAGCAGCGCCCCGGCAGCGCCTCGGCGCAGCTCTGGGCGGGCCTCGCGCGCTACCAGCAGGGCGACCACGCAGGCGCTGCGCTCTTCTACGAGCGGGCCGTGCAGCTCGACCCCAACTCGGTGGCGGCGCGCGTGAACCTCGGGGCCGCCTACCTGGCGCTCGAGCGCTACCGCGACGCCGAGGGCGTCTACCGCCTGCTGGTGCAGCAGAACCCGCGCGACGTCGAGAGCTTCCACAACCTCGGTTGGTCGCTGTACGCGCAGCAGCAGGACGAGCAGGCCCGCGAGGCCTGGTCCAGCGCCTGCCGGCTCGGCTACCAGCCGTCGTGCAGCGCGCCGCAATGAGCGACACGCGGTAGGCTGAGCGTCATGGAGTGGCTGCGACGCAACTGGCCCGATCTCGCGATCGGCGTCGCCCTGGTCGGCGTCATCGCCGGCATCGTGGCGACGCTGATCACCGGAGGCTCGTTCTTCCCGGTCGGACCGAGCGCGCAGCCGCCGGCGGTGGTGTC
>JARGGE010000606.1 GCA_029210865.1 Trueperaceae bacterium | reverse complement strand
CACCTCGGCCTGCATGCGAGGGAGGGCGAGCTCGTAGGCGATCCGCGCCGAGCCTCCGTCGCGGAGCTTGGTGACCATGTGGAGTCCGTCCTCGCCGCGGTCGAGCGCCGCGAGCTTGTCGGCGTCCAGGCCGTCCATTACGCCGCGCTCCAGCACGCGCACGGGAGCGCCCAGGCGCTCGACCAGGTACGGGACGAGGTCGTCGCGGGGCGATTGGCCGATGGTCGCGAAGCCGATGGTCGTCATGGCGGTCTCCCAGAGCGGCCGCGCGGGCGGCCTGAATGAAGTGGTCGTTTCACGATACAAGACGCCTGATCGTGTTGGATTCAGCACGGCCGCGCGGCGGGACACAGGACCCGCACGACGCGTCGGTTCGGCCACATACCGACCCGGTCGCCCGGAGCGTCGACGCCTCGGACCCTATCCATCCACGCCGTGAATGAAGAGCGCTCACGGCGTGGATGATCGCTCGTCGCCTCGCTTGGTGGCGCCTCGCCTCGAGGCCCACCTGGCCACCATGCCCGTCGCGGCGCCGATGGGCGCGCCTGACATCTGACCCTGTCGCCCATGCCCTACCGCACCCAAGCTCAGCCCGGGTCGCCGTACACGAACGCGCCGCCGATCATCGTCGCTACCACCGGGACGTCGCGCAGGACGCTCGGCGCGACCTCGAGCGGGTTGGCGCCCAGCACGACCAGGTCGGCGAGCTTGCCGGGCGTGATCGAGCCCTTGCGGTGCTCGTCGAAGCTCGCGTACGCCGCGTCGAGGGTGAAGGCGCGCAGCGCCTGCTCGACCGTCAGCGCCTCCTCGGGCACGAAGGGCTCGCAAGCATCGGTGCGCTGGTTCACCGCGTCGTGGATGCCGAGCAGCGGGGCGCCCCGAACCACGTAGCGATCCGAGCTGCCGGGCACGCGCACGCCGCGCTCGACGAAGCTGCGCTGCCGGTACAGGCCGCTCCGGACGCGCTCGCGCCCGAGCACGCGCAGGAAGCCGTCGCCCAGCTCGCCCACGAAGCGCTGCTGCGGCACCGGCACGACACCGAGCCGCACGATGCGCTCGAGCGTCCCGGCCGACACCAGGCCGCAGTGCTCGATGCGGTGGCGGTGGTCGGCGCGCGGCACCTCGCGCAGGGCCTCCTCGTAGCAGTCGAGGATGAACTCGACCGCCAGGTCGCCG
>JARGGE010000605.1 GCA_029210865.1 Trueperaceae bacterium | reverse complement strand
CCGAGCCCGGCGGCCCGGCTCGCGCGCGCGACCGCTTCGAAACCGTCGCCGAGCGCGCCCACCCGGCGGCCGTACAGGGTCGCGTCGTAGCGCGCCAGGTTGCTGCTGGCCTCCGCGGTAGCGATCACGTAGTACGCGGCCACCGCCGCGTCGGCGAGGGGCAGCGGCACGTCGACCACCGCGGCGCCGAGGCCCTCGATCCGCTCCACCACGCCGTCGAGGGCCGCGCGCACGCCAGCGGCGACCCCCGCGCCCCACAGGCTGGTCACGCGCCCGACGCGCAGCGGCCGGGTCCCACCGCGGCCGTCGGGGACCCGCCACGGGTCGCCGTCCGGCGAGCGCACCTCGTCGGGGTCGCGCGCGACCGTCGTGGCGTCGCCCGGATCGGCGCCGGCCATCGCCGCGAGCGCCAGCGCCGCGTCGTCGGCGTCGCGGGCGAACACCCCCACCTGGTCGAGCGAGCTGACGTAGGCGATGACGCCGTGGCGCGAGAGCCGCCCGTAGGTCGGCTTCACCCCCAGGACGCCGCAGAAGGCGGCGGGCTGGCGCACCGACCCCCCGGTGTCGGTGCCGAGCGCGAGCGGCACGATGCCCGCGGCGACCGCCGCTGCCGACCCGCCGGACGAGCCGCCGGCGACCCGGTCGGGCGCGTGCGGGTGGTGGGTGGCGCCGAAGGCCGAGGCCTCGGTGGAGCTGCCCATGCCGAACTCGTCGAGGTTGGTCTTGCCCAGGACGATCGCGCCGGCGGCCTCCAGACGGGCGACGACGGTCGCGTCGTACGGCGGCACGAAATCGGCCAGGAAGGCGCTGCCGGCCGTGGTGCGCAGCCCGGCGGTGCACAGGTTGTCCTTGAGGGCCACCGGCACGCCGGCGAGCGGGCCGGGGTCGCGGCCGGTGGCGACCGCGGCGTCGACGGCGTCGGCGCGCTCGCGCGCGCGCTCGTTGGCGAGCGTGACGAAGGCGTTCAGGTGGGCGTGGTCGGCCGCGGCCGCGAGCGCCTCGTCGACGATGGCGCGGGCGCGCCGGCGGCCGGCCCGGACGTCGCTGGCGAGGGCGCGGGCGGTGGTCACGTGCGCGAGCCTAGCACGCGTCCCGTGCGAGCTTTTTCCCCGCTCGACCGCAGGACCCCGGCCTATGCTGGGGGCTCATGAACCGCGGCGCGCACCCCCCCGGCCCGGT
>JARGGE010000604.1 GCA_029210865.1 Trueperaceae bacterium | reverse complement strand
ATGGCGCGCGCCCTCGTCCGGTCCGTCCTGCGCGCGGGGGGTCGGCCCGCCGTGCGGATCGCCTACCCCGAGTACACCCAGGACGTGCTGGAGCTCGCAGGCGACGCCTACTTCGACGCCGAGCCGACGCTCGAGCTCGAGGAGGTCCGCCGCGCGGACGCCTGGATCCGCGTCGCAGCCCCCAGCAACTCGCGGATGCTGCAGGCCGTCGACCCGGCGCGGGTCGCGCGGCTGGCGCGCCACCAAGGGCCGGTCCAAGCCGCGCGCGTCGCCGGGACCAAGTGGGTGGGCACGCTCTTCCCCACCCACGCCGCCGCCCAGGACGCCAGCATGAGCCTCGACGCCTTCGAGTCCTTCGTCTACGACGCGATGTTCCTCGACGACCCCGACCCCGTGGCCCGGTGGGGCGAGCTGCGCGCCTTCCAGGCGCAGCTCATCGAGCGCCTCGCGGCTGCCGACGAGGTCCGGCTGCTCGGCGCCGGCACCGACCTGCGGCTGTCGGTCAAGGGCCGCACCTGGGTCAACTCCGACGGGCGCCGCAACATGCCCTCCGGCGAGGTCTTCACCGGTCCGCTCGAGGACAGCGCCGAGGGCACGGTGACCTTCGACCTGCCGAGCGCCGTCGGCGGTTCGGTCGTGCGCGGCGTGCGCCTGCGCTTCGAACGGGGCCGCGTGGTCGAGGCGAGCGCGGACGAGGGCGAGGACCTGCTGCACGCGCAGCTCGACACCGACGCCGGCGCGCGCCTGCTCGGGGAGCTCGGGATCGGCACCAACTTCCGGATCGAGCGCCCGATCCTCAACACCCTCTACGACGAGAAGATCGGCGGCACCGTGCACCTGGCGCTGGGCCGCTCCTACCCCGAGACCGGCGGCGTCAACCAGAGCGCCATCCACTGGGACCTGATCACCGACCTGCGCGTCGGCGGCGAGCTGCTCCTCGACGGCGAACCGCTGCAGCGCGACGGCCGCTTCGTCTGACCGCGGCGGCGGTCGGCCGGCGGCGGTCGCACCCCGCAGCCCGCGGCGGTCGCACCCCGCGGGCCGCGGCCGCCCACCCCCTTGCCACGCCCGCGAGCACCCGGGTAGACTCACGTTCGCGCCGCCGCCTGAGCGGTGCGACCGCGATCGCGGTCCGGTTCGCCGAAGTGGCGGAATAGGTAGACGCGCACGATTCAGGGTCGTGTGACCGCGAG
>JARGGE010000603.1 GCA_029210865.1 Trueperaceae bacterium | reverse complement strand
CCTCTTCGACCCGCGGGTGCGCTACTGATGGCCGTCTCCGTGCCCCGCCGTGCCGCCGCCGTCGGCGGCCTCTCGGGCTTCTGGCGTCAGTTCCGACGCCACCGCACCGGCGTCTTGGGCCTCGCGGTGGTGCTGGTGCTCGCGGTCGTGGCGCTCACCGCGCCATGGCTCGCCCCCCACGACCCCTTCACCACGTCCCGCGCGGCCCTGCAGCCGCCGGGCACCCCCGGCTACCTGCTGGGGACCGACCACCTGGGCCGCGACGTCCTCTCCGGCATCCTCTGGGGCTCGCGCGTCTCGCTGTTGGTGGGGCTCGCGGCGGCGTTCACCGCCACGGTCATCGGCATCCTCGTCGGCGCCGTCGCCGGTTACTTCGGCGGTTGGGCCGACGAGCTGCTCATGCGCGTGACCGAGCTCTTCCAGATCATCCCGCGCTTCGTGCTGGCGCTCATCGTCGTCGCCTTCTTCGGCTCCGGCCTCACCAACCTGATCCTGGTCATCGGCATCCTCAGTTGGCCGCAGACCGCGCGCCTCGTCCGCAGCCAGTTCCTGCGCCACCGCTCGCTCCCGTACGTCGACGGCGCCCGCGTGGTGGGGATGCGCTCGGGACGGATCATCTTCGGCGAGATCCTCCCGAACGTGCTCGCTCCGGTCATCGTCGTCGCGTCGCTCGACATCGCCCAGGCGATCCTGCTCGAGGCCTCGCTCGGCTTCTTCGGCCTCGGCGACCCCAACCTGCGCAGCTGGGGCGGCATGCTCAACACCGCCCAGCAGTACGTGCGGATCGCGTGGTGGATGAGCGTCTTCCCGGGCGTCGCCATCTCGCTGGCGGTGCTGGGCTTCAACCTGGTGGGGGACGGCCTGAACGAGGCGACCGACCCGCGGCTCCGGGAGGGCACGTGAACCGCGCTGGCGCCCCGGTGCTCGAGCTCGACGGGGTGGTCACCGAGATCCGCAGCGTGCGCGGGCTGGTGCGCCCGGTCGACGACGTCTCGCTCACCGTGCACGCCGGCGAGATCGTCGGGCTGGTGGGGGAGAGCGGCAGCGGCAAGTCGATGACCGCCTTCAGCGTCCTGCGGCTGTTCCCGACCAAGGCCGCGCGCGTGACCGCCGGCGCGCTGCGACTGGGCGGTCGCGACCTGCGGACGCTCGGCCCCGACGCGATGCGCGCCGTGCGCGGGCGCGAGGTGGGGATGAT
>JARGGE010000602.1 GCA_029210865.1 Trueperaceae bacterium | reverse complement strand
TGGCGTGCCTGGCGTCCGAGGAGGCCGACGGCTTCCGTGCCCGTCTGCGCGGTGTCCTGCAGGGGGCCGCTCCGCTGAGCGCCGAGCGTGGCCGCCCGCCCCTCGGTGGCTGGGGCGCACGCCCCACGTCGGTGCGCGAGGCGCTCGTGCGCTTCCGCGAGGAGCGCGCGGTGAGCCTGGCGTGGTTGGCGACGCTCGAGGCGCCCGACCTGCGGCGAGCGAACGGGGCGTCTGCCGCGTCGCCGTGCGCCGGCGACCTGCTCGCCTCGTGGGTCGCGCACGACCTGGAGCGGATGGACGAGCTGGTGCGCCTGCGGCTCGCGTGGTGGACCGTGCGGGCGGCGCCCTACCGGACGGGCGTCGTGCGCGACCCGGTCGCCGCCTGACGAGCGCTCGGGCTCAGGTGGCCGCGGCAGCCGCGGGGCGCTCCGGGTCGTCCGGGTAGCCCTCGTCGCTGCCGATGCAGCCCCATAGCGCGTCGAGCGCTTGCGCGGCCCGATGCAAGGTGCCGCGGTCGGCGTGCGGGAAGTGCTGCGCGAAGGTCGCGTCGATGACGCCCTCGGCGCGCGCGTCCAGGGCGAACCCCGCCGGGGTTGGCTGCGCGATGCGCCGGCGGCGATCGTGACGGTCGTCGTCGACGGTCACGAGGCCGCCGGCCTGCAGCGTCGCCAGGCAGCGGGCGACCGTCGGCGCCTGGAGGCCGAGGCGCCGGGCGATCGCGCTCGGGCTGGTGTACCCGAGGACGGCGCTGCGCAGCACGAGCAACTCGGTGGTCGTGTGCTCGAGCTCGCGCACGAAGGTCTCGTCGACCAAGCGGGCGAGCCGACGGTGGACCTGAAGCCCGCGCCGGTAGACGCGGACCGCGTCGCTCTCGTCGTTGCGTGTCATGCGAGACGCTAACGTCCGGCGGCGCCGCGAGGGCGCCGCCGGACGACGAGCGGGATCGGATGGGCGGTGGGCTCGGCCCTGCCTCAGCCCTGCTTCGTGACCTGCACGTCCAGCGACAGCTTGACGTCCTCGGCGACGAGGAGCGCGCCCGCCTCGAGGATCTGGTTCCACGTCAGGCCCCAGTCCTTGCGGTTGATCTTGGCGGAGGCGGTGGCGGCGCGGCGCGTCAGCCCGAACGGGTCGAGGATCGGCTCGCCGATCTCGGCGTCGAGGACCACGGGACGGGTGACGCCGTGCATGGTGAGGTCGCCGGCGACCTCGTAGCG
>JARGGE010000601.1 GCA_029210865.1 Trueperaceae bacterium | reverse complement strand
CCGCTCGCCATCTCGCAGTGGGAGCGGCTCGGGCGCAAGACCGAGCGCAAGCGCATCGCGATCCAGATGAGCGAGGTCCTCGACTAGCGCGGCGTCCGGTTATCGAGGGCCGTCCATGACCCGAACCCTCGCCCTCGCCCTGCTCCTGGCCGCCGCCGGTCTCGGTCTGGGTTACGCCCAGCCGACGCCATGGGTCGCGTCCGGCACGGTCACCTACGAGGCTCGCGACGCCCTCGCGAGCTGGCGTGGCCGCGCCGACCTGGCGTCGGTGTCGCTGCGCTTCGACCCCACGGTCAACGGCGACCTGGCGCTCGAGGCGGTCGTCGAGCCGGCGGCCTTCCGCTCCGGGGTGACGCCCCGCGACGCGAACGCCCGGCGGACCGTCTTCGAGATCGACCGGTTCCCGCAGGCGACGGCCCGGGTGGTCGCGGACCCCGACCGCCGACCCTCCCAGGGCGCCGACGGCGCGCGGGTCGTGCCGGTCGTCGTCGACCTGACCCTGCACGGCGTGACCGTGCGCTACCCGACGGAGACGCGGCCGACGCGCGAGGGCCCCGACTGGATCGGCGTCGCCGAGCTGGTCGTCTCGCTGGAGGCCCACGGGATGCGGCGGCCGAGCCTGCTGGGCCTCGTCACCGAGGACGCGGTGCGGCTCGAGGTGCGCGTGGTCGCGCGCCCGGACCCCGCGCCCACGCCCACCACTCGATGAGGAGCGCCGCCAGGGCGACCCACAGGAGCGTCGTCGCGAAGGGCGTCGCCCGCTCGACGCGCAGCGGCGCCGCGGGCTCGGCGACGCGGTCGTCGGGCGCGGGCCCCGGCAGCCGGGTCTGCGCCTCGTCGAGCAGGCTGACGGTCACCAGGCGCCCGTCGACCCGCGCCACGCCCGGCGTCGCCACGCGGGCGCCGGCGTCGTCGATCGTCCCGAGCGGCGCCCGTTCGACGCCCCGGAAGGCGTCGAGCACGTTCGCCATCAGGGTCGGGAAGGCCGTGCGGAACACCAGGTCGGTCTGGGTCGGGTGCACGCCCAAGGCCAGCGCCCGCACGCCGTCGCGCTCGCGGTACGCCAGCACCGTGCGCTGATCGCCGGTCCAGGCCAGCACGCGCCAGCCGGCCGCCTCCGCTTGGGCCACGCTCGCCGCCCAGGGGGGCGGATCGACCGCGCCGGCGTCGGCGGCCGGCCCGAGCCCTACCGAGACCGCTCGCAGGTCGACGAA
>JARGGE010000600.1 GCA_029210865.1 Trueperaceae bacterium | reverse complement strand
AAGCTTGCTTCCAGCTCCCCGAAGCTTATCGCAGGTAGCCACGTCCTTCATCGGTTCTGCAGCCAAGGCATCCACCGTGTGCCCTTAGTAACGTAACCTTCGATCAATTCGTACATGTGTAAGAGGATGTTCAGACGCGCGATCGTGCTTGCGTCCGATCCTTGCGGATCGGTCGTTCACAGGATCACGCATACGCTCACGATTTGTGCCGTCTAGGACGGCTTTCGACGCGAGCGCGTCTTGGATGCTCATGCTTCCTATTCCGCTGTCAACGTGCGCGCCGCTGTTTCGAGCGGCAAAAGCAAAGGTACACCTTGCCGGCGAGGCGTGTCAACCCCCATCTCGACGAACCGCGGCGCACGCATCGGCGCCCTGGCCAGATACGCGTGCTGCACGCGCTCCGCGTCGCCGAGCGAGCCGCCGGGTCCACGCGCGACCGCCGCGCCGGCGCGCGTGGCGGTCGCGCGGCGCGCCGCGGTAGGTCCGCGCCGCCGCAGCACCTCCACCCCGCCGCGTACGATGGCCCATGCCCTCGATCGACCTGAACGGCGACCTCGGCGAGTCCTTCGGCCGCTGGCTCCTGGCCGACGACCCCGTGCTCCTCGGTGCGCTCACGTCGGTGAACCTCGCCTGTGGCTTCCATGCGGGCGACCCAAGCCACATACGGGCCGCCGCGCACGCCGCCGCCGCGCACCAGCTGGCGATCGGCGCCCACCCGAGCTTCTACGACCTGCGCGGCTTCGGCCGCACCCCCATGGCGCTGCCGCCGGACGTCGTGCGCGACGACGTCATCTACCAGCTGGGCGCGCTCCAGGCCCTCTGCCGTGCCGAGGGGGCGACGCTGCGCCACGTCAAGCCGCACGGCGCGCTCTACCACACCGTCGCGGGCGATCCCGACGTCGCGACCGCGGTCGCCGAGGCGATCGCCGCGGTCGACCCCGGCCTGCCGCTCGTGCTGCCGTTCGGCGCCTCGACCGCGTCGGTGGTCGAGGACATCGGCCTGACGGTCGTCTACGAGGCGTTCCTCGACCGCGGGTACGCCCCCGACGGCCGGCTGTTGCCGCGCGGCCGCGCGGGCGCCGTCCTCGACGACCCCGCCGAGGCGGCCGAGCGCGATGTGCCCGTCGTCGCGGGTGGCGACGGCGACCCTGGGGGTGCCGCCCGAAGCCCTCGAGGTGGGCGACCTCATGCCGGGCGACCAGGTGCAGCTCGCCTGGGAGGTCGACATCGAGGACTGCGTGCCGAACACGAGCGCGACG
>JARGGE010000005.1 GCA_029210865.1 Trueperaceae bacterium | reverse complement strand
CGCCCTGCACCAACGGGTAGTTGCGTTCGGTGATCGCGCCGATGACCAGCCGCCCCAGACCGGGGACGGCGAACACCTGCTCGATGACCACGACGCCGGAGAGCAGGTAACCGACCTGCACGCCGATGACCGTGACCACCGGGATCATCGCGTTGCGCAGCGCGTGCTTGTACAGGAGCGTGCGGCGCGTGAGGCCCTTGGCGCGGCCGGTGCGGATGTAGTCGAGGCTCAGGACGTCGAGGAGCGACGAGCGCAGGATGCGCGACAGGCCCGCGATCATGGGCAGCGACACCGCGATCACCGGCAAGATCATGCGCGCCAGGTTCCCCTGGGGGTCCTCGTTGAACGGGACGTAGCCGATCGTCGGCCAAGCGGGAAGATAGACGGACGCGAAATAGAGCATCAGGACGCCCACCCAGAAGGAGGGGAGGGTGAGCCCGAGGATGGCGAAGATGCGCACGACCGTGTCGGCCGTGCCGCCGCGCAGCGAGGCGGAGAGGATCCCGATCGGGAAGGAGGCGCCGATCGCGGCGAAGAGCGCCAAGCCGGTCAGCTCGAGCGTCACGGGGAGGCGGGCCACGATCTCGTCGAGCACCGGCCGCCCCGTCCAGATGCTGTCGCCCAGGTCGCCGCGGAAGACGCCCAGGAGCCAGTCGAGGTACTGCTGGTGCCAGGGGAGGTGGAGGCCCAGTTGCCGCCGCAGGGCCTCCACGCGTTCGGGGGTGATGTCGGTGTTGGCGCCGAGCATGATCGCCACGGCGTCACCCGGGATCAGCCGGAGCATCAGGAACACGAGCACCGACACCCCGAAGAGCACGAACACCAGGTCGAGCAGCCGCCGGACGACGTATCCGGTCATGGTGGGAACGGTCTTCCGACGGCCATCCGATCGCTCAGTTCAGCGTGACGTTGCGCAGGTAGCGCAGGCTGCGGGTGGGGGTCTGGAGGAAGCCGGCGACCTCGTCGCGGTGAGCGGTGAAGAGCGTGGCGTACGCCAGGTGGGCGACCGGACCGTCGCATGCGAGCGCGCGCTGCAGGTCGGCGTAGATGCCGCGCCGCGTGGCCGGGTCGACCGCGCGCTGGCCGGCGGTCAGCAGCGTGTCGACGGCGGGGTTGCTGTACTGATAGACGTTCGTCGAGCCACCGGTGCGGAAGGTGCGGTCGAGGTAGCCGTCCGGGTCGATGTTGCCACCGTTGAGGCTGGCGAAGGCGTCGAAGTCGCTGTTGCGCCACTGTTGCACGAAGGCGCCGAGCTCCTGGACGTTGACGGTGGCGTCGAAGCCGGCCTGGGCCAACTGCGCTTGCACGACCTGGGCCGCGTCGACGACGACGCGCAGCGAGCCGAGCGTCAGGATGTCGAACGAGACGCCGTCGGGGTAGCCGGCCTCCGCGAGGAGCGCGCGGGCGGCGGCGGGGTCGGCCTGGTAGCAGCTGTACTCGTCGACCGGGAGCGCCCAGTCGGTGAGTCCGGGCGAGAGCGGCCCACCGGGGACCGCCGAGCCGAAGTAGACGGCCTCCACGAGCTCCTCGCGGTCGATCGCCAGGTTGAGCGCGCGACGCACGAGCGGGTCGTCGAACGGCGGGCGCGTCGTGTTCATGCCGATCAGGCTGTACGAGAGCTCCTGGATGCCGAGTAGCGTGACGCCGCCGACGTTGCCGAGCGTCTGGGCGGTGGCCGGGTCGACGTCGGGGATCAGGTGGTACGCGCCGGTCCGCAGCCCTGCCGCGCGGGTCGACGCCTCGGGGACCACGTTGTACTTGAGCGCCGCGACGCCCGGTTCGCCGGCCCGGTAGTAGTCCGGGTTGGCGACGAGCAGCGTGTAGGTGTCGGGCACGATCTCGTCGAGCATGAAGGGGCCGGTGCCCACGGCGACCTGCTGCAGGTCGCCGTTCGCCTCGACGACCTCGTGGGCGACGACCCGCAGGTTCGGGAGGTTGGCGAGGAAGGGCGCGAAGGGCTCAGCGATCGTGAACACGACGGTGGCGTCGTCGGGCGCCTCGACCGACGTGACCTGAGCGAAGCGGCTCGCCTGCGGGGAGCCGGTCTCGACGGCGACGATGCGCTCGTACGAGTACACGACGTCGGCGGCGACGAACGGGCGACCGTTGTGGAAGGTGACCCCTTCGCGCAGGGCGAAGGTGTAGGTGAGGCCGTCGGGCGACACCGTGTAGCCGGTCGCGAGCGCCGGTTCGAGCTGCAGGTCGGCGTTGATCTCGAGCAGACCGTCGTAGATCTGGTCGAGGATCTGGAAGCTCGAGAACGCGGTGACGACGTGGGGGTCGAGTCCGGCGGGCGACTGGTCGACCGCGAGCTCGAGGGTGCCGCTCTGGGCCGAAGCGAAGCTCGCGACGGCGACGAGGGCGGCGATCAAGGTCCAGCTGCGCATGGTGCCTCCAAGGGCTCCGGCGTCGTGCGCCGGGAACGAGGGGTTCGGCCCTAACCATACCACTCGTAGACCATTGGGGCCGCGCGCGCTAGACTCGGTCCGTGCACCTTCCTGAACCCGTTCGCGCCCGCCTGGCGCGCGCCGTCGCCGAGGGCGTCGCCCCCGGCGCGGTCCTCGCCGTCGTCGATCGCAGCGGCGCGATCGCCACCGCGGCGACCGGCCTCCGCCGCTTGGACGGCCCCACCACCGACGCCGACACCCGCTACGACCTCGCCTCGCTCACCAAGGTGGTCGCGACGCTCCCGAGCGTCCTCAAGCTGGTGGCCGCCGGCGAGGTCGACCTGGACGACCACGTCGGCCGCTTCTTCAGCGGCGCCGGCCTGTTCCACGAACCGTCCCTCGCCGACGTCCCCATCCGCGCGCTGCTCGCGCACGCGAGCGGCCTGCCCGCCTGGCGGCCGCTCTACGCCCAACCGGCCGACCGCCGGGCCGCGCTCGCGGTGGTGATCAACACCGAGCTCCCGCACCCCGCGGGCACGGTCGTCTACAGCGACCTGGGGTTCATGCTGCTCGCCGCCATCGTCGAGCGCGTGGCGCACGAGCGCCTCGACGCCTTCGCGACCCGCGAGGTCTTCGCGCCGCTCGGCATGCGCGCCACCGGCTACGGGCCGGTGTCGGGCGTGCCGGTGGCCGCGACCGAGGATTGCGGCTGGCGCGATCGGGTGCTCGAGGGTGAGGTGCACGACGAGAACGCCACGGTCTGGGACGGCGTCGCCGGTCACGCGGGGCTCTTCGGCACCGCCGACGACCTCGCCCGCTACGCCCACGCCTGGCTGACGCGCGACGAGCGCCTCGCCCCCGCGGCGCTCCTGGACGCCTGCACGGCCGAGGCGGCGGTCGCCGCCGACGGCGTCCGCCGTGGCCTCGGCTGGGTGCTGGCGCACGCGGGGTCGATCGGTGGGCCCGGTGCGCGTGGGTACGGCCACACCGGCTTCACCGGCACGTCGATCTGGATCGAGCCCGACGCCGGCCACGCCACCGTGCTGCTGACCAACCGGGTGCACCCGCGGCGCGGTTCGCCCGCGGGCGTGCACGCGCTGCGGCAGGACGTGCACGCGGCCGTGCGCGCCGGGTTCGCCGGGGCTGCGGTGGCGGCTGCGCCGGTCGGAGGCGAGGCGTGAGCGCGCGGCCCTGGCCCGCCGACCTGCCGCCCATGCACGTGCTCAGCCTGATGTCGGGCACGTCGGTGGACGGCACCGACGGGGTGCTGGCGCGCTTCGAGCAGGTCGGCGGCGTGCTGGCCTGGGACGTGCTGGACCGCACCACCTTCGACTTCGACCCCGAGCTGCGGCGGCGCTTGCTGCGCGCGATCGAACCGGGCGGGGCGGACGCGGTGGAACTGACGCAGCTGCACGCGGAGGTCGGGGAGGCCTACGCCGACCTGTGCGCCGACGTGGCCGCGCACCATCGGGTCGAGCTGATCGGCCTCTCGGGGCAGACGATCTACCACATCCCTCGGCTCGAGCCCGAGCGCGGCTGGCGGGCGATTTCGACGCTGCAGGTGGGGGAGCCCAGCCGGGTGCTCGAGCGCCTGCGGGTGCCGGTGGTCTCGGACTTCCGCCAGAGCGACCTGGCGGCGGGCGGTCAGGGGGCGCCGATGGTGCCCTTCGGCGACCTCAAGCTCTTCGGCGCACCGGGCGTCGCGCGCGCCGTCCAGAACCTGGGCGGCATCGGCAACGTGACCTGGCTCCCCGCCGACGGCGACCCCGACCGGGTGTTGGCGTTCGACACCGGACCCGCGAACTGCCTGATCGACGAGGCGGTGGCGGCCACCACCGGCGCCGCGTTCGACGCGGGCGGCCGGCTGGCGGCCGCGGGTCGCGTCGACGACGCGCTGCTCGCGCGGCTGCTCGATGCGCTCGCGAGCGTGCGCGAAGCCAACGTGGCACGCTCGGCGGGCGCCCCGGGCCGGCCGCCGCCGCCCGGTCGCGCCGACCTGCGCGCGGGCGAGGACGAGGCCGAGCGCTTCAGCCCCGACGGCGACTGGATGCCGCGCGTCGTGATGGTCGCCAAGAGCACCTACGTCTGGCTCGAGCAGCTCGCGCGCGACCACGGCGTGCGGGTCGAGCGCCTCGACGAGGTCCCCGACGCGGCGCTGTCGGCGCTCGCGTCGCGGGGCGTCAACGCGCTCTGGCTCATCGGCGTGTGGCAGCGCAGCGAGGCGTCCCGCCGGATCAAGCACCTGCGCGGCCAGCACGACGCGGTCGCGTCGGCCTACGCGCTGCACGATTACGCGATCGCCGATGATCTGGGCGGCGAGGCGGCCTTCCAGGTGCTGAAGGCACGCGCCGGCCGCCACGGCATCCGCATGGCGACCGACATGGTGCCCAACCACGTGGGCATCGACGGGCGCTGGGTGATCGAGCACCCGGAGCGCTTCGTGCAGCTCCCGCACCCGCCCTACCCTGGCTACACCTTCACCGGCCCGGACCTGTCGTCCGACCCGCGGGTCGAGATCCGGATCGAGGACCATTACTACGACGGCAGCGACGCGGCGGTCGTGTTCGAGCGCCGCGACACCGCCACGGGTCAAGTCCGGTACGTCTACCACGGCAACGACGGCACCGCGATGCCCTGGAACGACACGGCCCAGCTCGACTACCTGCAGGCCGAGGTGCGCGAGGCGGTGCTGCGCACGATCGTCGAGGTGGCGCGGCGGTCGCCGATCATCCGCTTCGACGCGGCGATGACGCTCGCGAAGCGGCACGTGCGGCGGCTCTGGTTCCCCCCGCCCGGTGAAGGTGGCGGCGTGCCGTCGCGCGGGCGCTTCGGGGCGATGACCGACGAGGCGTTCGAGGCCGCCATGGGCGGCGAGTTCTGGCGCGCCGTGGTCGAACGGGTGGCGCACGAGGTACCCGACACGCTCCTGCTCGCCGAGGCCTTCTGGATGATGGAGAGCTACTTCGTCCGGTCGCTCGGCATGCACCGCGTGTACAACAGCGCCTTCATGCACATGATGCGCGACCAGGACAACGCCGGCTACCGCGGCATCCTCAAGGAGCTGCTCGAGTTCGACCCGCGGGTGCTGCAGCGCTACGTCAACTTCATGAACAACCCCGACGAGGAGTCGGCGCGCGAGCAGTTCGGCGACGGCGACCGCTACTTCGCGGTGGCGACGCTGCTCGCCACCATGCCGGGGCTGCCGATGATCGGCCACGGTCAGTTCGAGGGGTACCGCGAGAAGTACGGGATGGAGTTCCGGCGCGCCAAGCTCGACGAGCGCCCAGAGGGGTGGCTGATCGATCGCCACGACCGCGACCTGGTCCCGATCCTGCGGCGCCGCGCGGCCTTCGCCGGTGCGGCGGCCTTCCGACTGTTCGACGCGGTCGCCGACGACGGCGCGATCCTCGAGGACGTCTACGCCTTCGCGAACGACGTCGACGGGCACCGGTCCCTGGTCCTGGTCAACCATCGCTACCCTCGGTCGACGGGGAGCGCGCATCGGTCGGTGCCGTTCGTGCCTCACTCCGGTGCCCCTCTGCGCACGGTCACGGTCGGCGAGGCGCTCGGCCTCGTCGGCGGCGCCGGGCGCTACGTCGTGGCGCGCGACCTCGCGCGCGGCGTGACGGTGGTGCGCTCGAGCGACGAGGCCCTCCAGGGAGGCTGGCGCTTCGACCTCGACGGGTACGCGCGCCGCGTCTACGTCGACGTCCAGGAACGGGTCGACCCCGACGGCTCGCTGGCCCGGATCGCCGCCGAGTTCGGCGACCGCGGCGTCCCCTCGCTCAGCGACGCGGTAGACGAGTGGCGCTGGGGCGGGGCGTACGCGGCGCTCGACGCGGCCGCGACGGCGCTCCTGGACGGGGCGCCGCTGGCGCCCACCTGGCAGGCGTTCGCGCTCGCGGTCGCCGAGCGGACCCAGACGAACGGGGCGGTCGTGGCCGCGGCTCCCCCGAAAGCGCCCAAGGCCGGCGCCCTGAGGCGGACGCTGGAGCGCTCCGGTCCGGCGGCCGTGGTCGCCGCCGCGTACGCGCACCTAGTGGGGCATCTGGCCGACGCGAGCGGCACCTGGCGGCGCGCGCGCTTCGGTCGGCCGCTGGCGCGCCGCCTGACGGCGCACGGGCACGACGCGGCCACGTGGGAGGCGGCGGCCGTGGCGGCGTTGGGCGCGGTCGACCGTCCAGAGCCGCCGGACGTGGCCGCGGTCGTCGTGGCGTGGCGCCGCGACGACGCGGCGCGCGCCGCGCTCGGGGTCCACGAGCACGAGGGCGTCGTCTGGTTCCGCGCCGAAGGGGTGGCGGCGCTGGCGGACGTGCTCGAGGTGCTGGGGCGCTGGGCCCGTCCGGGCGGCGGGTCGGCATCGGCCTGGCGTGCCTGGCGCGCGCGGCTCGACGCGCTCGTGGCCGCGAGCGGCTACCGGGTCGACGCCTGGCTCGAGGCGGCGGGCGCGGACGGCGCCGGGTCCCGAGCTCCGGCCGAGGTCGAGGGAAGGGCGAAGGGGAAGACGAAGGGCAAGGCGAAGCGCAAGGCCAAGGGCGTGAATCAGGACGAGGCCAAGACGAGATCCGTCGAGAAGGTCCAAGGCAAGAAGCCCAAGAAGGACAAGGCCGACGCGAACGCCAAGAAGAACAAGGACGAGGCGAAGCGCGCCAAGGACGAGGCGAAGCGCACCAAGGACCAGGCGAAGCGCACCAAGGACGAGGCGAAGCCCAAGAAGGCGAAGAGCAAGCGCAAGAAGCCGCCGAAGCGTACCGACGCCGAGGCGACCCCCGAATCTGAGGACTGAGACCGAGCCCGGAGGTCGGTGTGGCGCTCATGCGCGGCGCTCCGTGCGCCGTGTTCGGCGTCGGCCGGCCCGGCTGTGCTCGCTAGCGGGCGGCGGCCTGAGCCAGGCGCCGCCGGGCCAGGTGGGTCAGGGCCAGCGCGAGCGCGTCGCTCGCATGGTGGCCGGCGGCCGGTCCGGCGGGCAGGGCGCCGAGGAGCGCGCGCACCATGAAGGCGACCTGCGCCTTGTCGGCGCGTCCGGTGCCGACCAGCGTCTGCTTCACCTCGAGCGGACCGTACTCGAACACGGGCACGCCGCGCTGCTCGGCGGCGAGCCGCACGACACCGACCGCCTGCCCGACCTTGAAGGCGGCCTCGCGTTGGCGGTGGAAGTACTGGCCCTCCAACGCGAGCGCGTGCGGGTCGAGCCGGTCGATCGCCGCCAGGGTCGCCGCGTGCAGGCGCGCGAGTCGCGACCCTTCGCCCTCGCGCGGGTGGGTGCGCACCAGCTCGGCGAACGCGAAGTGGGCGTCGCGGCCCTGCTCGACGACCGCCCCCAGCCCAAGGTGGGCGAGGCCAGGGTCGATGCCCAGGACGCGGTGCTCCTCGCCCTTCACCCGTGCATGCTACCCGTACGAGCAGCACCGGCCGGGCGCCCGTGGTGGGCGCCCGGCCGGCGGTCGGTAAGGCGAAGGGGCGACCGGCCCCGACGGCGGTCAGTACTCGGCCAGGTACTGCTCGAGCTCCCAAGCGTGGACCGAGATGCGGTACGCGTCGAACTCGAGCTCCTTGGCGTCGACGAACTTGTCGAACACGTGCTCGCCGAGCGCCGCCCGGATGACGCGGTCCTTGCGGAGGGCGCCGATCGCCTCGCGCAGGGTGCCGGGGAGCTCGCGGATCTTGTACTTGCGGCGATCGCGGACGCTCATCTCGAAGATGTTGCGCTGGATGGCGGGCGGCGGCGTCAGGTCGCGCTCGATGCCGTCGAGGCCGGCGGCGAGCATCGCGGCGAGCGCCAGGTAGGGGTTGCACGAGGGGTCGGGCATGCGCAGCTCGCAGCGGGTGCCGACGCCGCGGCGCGCGGGGATGCGGATCATCGCACTGCGGTTGCTCGCCGACCAGGCGATGTTCGTGGGCGCCTCGTAGCCGGGGGTGAGGCGCTTGTAGCTGTTCACGGTCGGGTTGGTGATCGCCACCATGCCGCTGGCGTGCTCGAGTAGCCCGGCGATCCAGTTCATGGCGGTGTGCGAGAACTGGTGCTCGGCCGACGGGTCGTAGAAGGCGTTGGCGCCGTTCTGGAACACCGAGAGGTGCACGTGCATGCCCGAACCGTTGATGCCGGCGACCGGCTTGGGCATGAAGGTGGCGTGCAGGTTGTGCTTCATGGCGATGCGCTTGACCACCAGGCGGAAGGTGGCGATGTTGTCGGCCGTGGCGAGCGCCGGGCCGTACTTGAAGTCGATCTCGTGCTGTCCAGGGGCCACCTCGTGGTGGGCGGCCTCGATCTCGAAGCCCATCTCGACGAGCGCGTTCACCATGTCGCGCCGCGCCTCCTCGCCGAGGTCGACGGGGGCGAGGTCGAAGTAGCCGGCCGCGTCGTTCGTCAGCGTGGTGGGGGCGCCGTTCGCGTCGCGGTGGAAGAGGAAGAACTCGGGCTCGGGACCGGCGTAGAGGTCGTCGAAGCCGAGCGCCTTGAGGCGCGCGATCTGCTGCTTGAGCACGTAGCGCGGGTCGCCGGTGAAGGGGGAGCCGTCGGGGAGGTCGATGTCGCAGATCAGGCGGGCGACCTTGCCGCGCTCGTCCCCTTCGATGATCGACGGGAACACGAGGAAGGTGTCGAAATCGGGGCGCAGCAGCATGTCGGACTCTTCGATGCGGGCGAAGCCCTGCACCGAGGAGCCGTCGAACATCATCTCGCCGTCGAGGGCCTTCTCGAACTGCGAGGCAGGCACCTCGACGTTCTTGTTCTGGCCGAGGATGTCGGAGAACTGCAGGCGTAGGAAGCGGACGTTCTCTTCCTCGAGGCGGCGGGCGACGTCGGCGCGGGTCAGCGGCATGGATCCTCCAGGGGGTATCGGGTCGAGCGTTCAGGGTGGTGCGGGGGTTCGGCGGGCCGTCTCGGGGACGTTCCGCCGCTTCGCGCATCATTGCGTACCTATGCAGCGCTGTCAATCGGCGTGATGCGCCGTCGAATGTGGACGTTTTGGCGGATTCGGCTGCACGCTCGATGAGGTCACGTCGATCGTTCATGCTCTTGGGCGCGTCCGTTCGGCGCGGCTGCCGGGTCTCCTGCGTCGCCCCGCCTGCGGGTCGGCCCAGCCGTCGTGCATGGGTGTGCGCGCTCCGATAGGGTCGGCGCATGAAGGCTCGCTGAGGGCCGCGCCTTGACGCCCGTTCCGAGGCCCGCTTACGATGCACGGCACTGCACACCCCCCGCCCGCACGAACCACTTCTCGAAGGAGGAACATGAAGAAGCTCATCGTTTTGTTCGTCGTCCTGATGGCCGGCGCTACCCTGGCGCAGACCGCCCGCATCGGCGTCAACCTCGAGCTCTCTGGTCGCTTCGCGACCATCGGCACCACGTCGCTGCAGGGCATCGAGTCCGCGCTCGCGCAGTCCGGCGCCGACATCGAGCTGTCGATCTGCGACAACGGCACCACGGTCGAGGGCTCCGTCGCCTGTGCCAACCGCTTCGTCGACGAAGGCGTCGTCGCGGTGCTGGGTCCGATCGCGTCTTCGTTCGCGATCCCGGCCGCCGAGGTGCTCCAGGCGGGTGGCGTGATCATGATCACCACCGCGTCCACGAACCCTGCGACCACGCAAATCGGTGACCGCATCTTCCGGATGGCCTACACCGACGACTTCCAGGGCAAGGTCGCCGCGCGCTACGCCGTCAACGAGCTGGACGCCACCAGCGCCATCGTCTTCCGGCAGCAGGACGACGATTACAGCTTCGGCCTGGCGGGCTTCTTCGCCGAAGAGTTCCTCGCCCTCGGCGGCGAGGCGGTCGTCGTCGACTACGTCGCGAACACCGTCGACTTCTCGGCGCAGATCAACGACGTTCTCGGCACCCCGGCCGACATCATCTACTACTCGGGCTTCTGCGCCGAGGGCGCGACGCTCGTCCCGGCGCTCCGGGCGGCAGGCTTCACGCAGCCGATCCTCGGCGCCGACGCGGCCGACGACTCGCAGTGCCCGGTCGGCGGCGGCGATGCCTTCGACGGCTTCACCTTCACCGGCTTCGGCGGCGCCGAGGTCCTCTCGCGCGAAGCGGCCCAGCGCGCTGCCGACTTCGCGGCCTTCTTCCGCGTGAACACCCCGGAAGCCACCGACTTCAACGGCTTCACGCTGTCGGGCGCGGACACGCTCAACGTCATGATCGAAGCGCTCCGCGTCGCCGGCAGCGCCGATCCGGACGCGGTGCTTGCGGCGCTCTCGAGCCTCTCGGGCTTTGCTGGGGTCTCGGGTGAGATCACCTACGCCGGCACCGATGGCACGCCGGCCGATCGCACGATCGGGTTCTTCAGCTACAACGTGCCGGGCGACGACGGTTCCGAATGGAACAAGACCGCCCTGTTCGGCCTCAGCACCGCCGAGTAAGCGGGACGGCGAGCGGTAGGCAGGGGGCGGGAGCGATTCCGCCCCCTGCCGTATCGGCCGCCGTCCGCGACCCGCCCATGGCCCCCTCTAGAGGCGGTGGCGCGCCCGTGCGGCCAGCTTGGTACGCTGCGCGCTGCGCCCCATCCCCGACGATCGAACGTCCCCCTGCTGGGACACGTGGGGCCGCCGTCCACTGCGGCCCACGCGCGTGAAGGAGCTTCTCTTGTCCGCGACGAACCTGCGTCCGTCCTCCCGAAGCCGCCGCTGGCTACCGTGGCTGGTGCTCGCGCTGCTGGCGGCGCTCGTCGTCGCGCGGATGCTCTACCTCGGCAGCGTCGGCGAGCGCTTCAACGCCGCGTTCTTCACGCGCGCCGCGATCGACTCGGTCAAGCTCGGCAGCCTCTACGCCCTGATCGCGCTCGGATACACGATGGTCTACGGCATCATCCGCTTGATCAACTTCGCCCACGGTGAGGTGTTCATGGTCGGCGCCTTCACCACGTATTTTCTGTTCACGATCACGCCGTACGGACCGATGGCGGCCGTCGCGCTCGCTGCGGTGCTGGCCTTCGGGGTCACCCGCCTGGTCGGATTCTTCCGAGCGTCGCCGCGGGACCCGGTGGTGCTAGCGTCCGGCGGCGTGGCCTTCGTCGCCCTGGCCTGGGCGCTGACGCTCGGGACGTGGCCCTTCTGGGCCGCGCTGCTCGGTAGCATGCTGGCGACCGGGGTGCTCGGCATCACGATCGACCGGGTCGCCTACGTGCCGCTGCGCACCGCCCCCAGGAACTCGCTGCTCATCACCGCGATCGCGGTGTCGTTCCTGCTGCAGAACGTGGGGCTGCTCGCCTTCACCAACCGCCAGACGCCGTTCCGGCCCGACACGCCGCTGCTGACGCCGATCGCGCTGGAGGTCGGCGGCAACCCGGTCCCGACGAACGCGCTGCTCTTCGCGATCCCGCTCGTCACCGCCGTGCTGGTGGTGATCCTCGACGCGTTCGTGCGGCGTACGCGCCTGGGTAAGGCGATGCGCGCTTCGGCGCAGGACGCGGAGACCGCCCAGATGATGGGCGTCTCGGTCGACAAGGTCATCGCGACCACCTTCCTGCTCGGCTCGATGCTCGCCGCGGCCGGTGGCGCCATGTGGGGCCTCAACTTCGGCTCGCTCAACCAGCCGGCGATCCTCGGGATCCTGCCAGGCATCAAGGCCTTCGCGGCCGCCGTCATCGGCGGCATCGGCAGCCTGCCGGGGGCGGTGATCGGGGCCATGGTCATCGGCTTCTCGGAGAACTTCGTCACCGCGCTCTTCCCGCGGACGCCCGATTTCGCGGGGATCACCGAGTTCAAGGACACCTTCGCCTTCGTCCTGCTGATCGTCGTGCTGTTGGTGCGCCCGAGCGGCATCGTCGGTGAAGACCTCTCGGAGAAGGTGTGACGCGCGCTGTCCGCACCCCCACCGCCCTCGACGACGTCGATCCACAGCGTCGTGTGCGCAACGCCGCGCTGACGCTCGTCGCGCTCGGCCTCGGCATCGTCGCCTTGTGGGCGCTGCAGTCGGTCGGCAGCACCAAGCTGACGCAGGCACTGGCGCTGTTCGCGATCTGGGGGGTCGCCACGGTCAGCCTCAACTTGGTCAACGGGACGCTGGGCATCCTCTCGCTCGGCCACCACGGCTTCATGCTCATCGGGGGTTACACCACCGGGCTCCTGATCCTCTCGGAGGAGGCCCGCGGCCGCATCGAGAGCTCCGCGCGCAGCACCATGACCGACGAGACGCTCGCGATCAGCGTCGCCAACCTGCTGCGCGGTCTCGGCCTCGACGGCCTCACCACCCCCGAGACCCTCTGGGTGCGCTTCCTGATCGCCATCTTCCTGGGCGGTCTGGTCGCGGCCGTCGCCGGTCTGATCGTCGGGTTCCCGAGCCTGCGGCTGCGCGGCGACTACCTGGCGATCGTGACCTTCGGCTTCGGTGAGATCATCCGCCTGTCGGCCTCCACGCGCGTTTTCGCGCCGCTCACCAACGGAGCGCTCGGCTTCCCGGGGATCGAGAGCGAGTTCGGCAAGAGCGTGTGGTGGACCTTCGGCTTCCTCGCCTTCACCGTGTTCGTCGTCTCGAAGCTCAAGTACTCCTCGTACGGCCGCGCCATGCAGGGCATCCGCGAGGACGAGGTGGCCGCCGAGGCGATGGGCGTGAACGTCGCGTACCACAAGATCCTCGGCTTCGTCATCAGCGCCTTCTTCGCCGGAATCGCCGGCGGCCTGTGGGTCAGCTGGCTCGGGGGCGTCCGCCTCGACTTCTTCTTGTTCCAACTCACCTTCTTCTTCCTGGTCGCGATCTCGGTCGGGGGCACCGGGTCGATCACGGGCGTGCTGCTCGGGACGGCGCTCGTCGTGTTCGTGCGCCAGTACGGCGACCCGCTCGAGGAGACGTACGCCCTGCGGACGTGGGCGATGGC
The DNA here is from genome assembly GCA_029210865.1 of Trueperaceae bacterium. Classification (GTDB taxonomy): domain Bacteria; phylum Deinococcota; class Deinococci; order Deinococcales; family Trueperaceae; genus JAABTL01. The sequence continues at coordinate 10,077 of JARGGE010000005.1, read as the reverse complement.
GGGCGGGGTGCTGCTCCTCGTAGCCTCGGCGGCGCTGCTCGGCTTCCGCACCCTGCGCAGGCTGCGGCCGCGGGTGACGCCCGCGGTCCTCGCGGTCGCCGCGCTCGCCCTGGTCGTGCTGCTCGTCGCCGCGGCGAACCCGGCCTTCCTCGACGGCAGCTTCCGCGGCTTCGGCATGCGCGCGATCTTCTTGTCCGTGCTCCTCATCGTGATCATGATCTTCCGTCCCGAAGGCATGCTCGGTCGGGCGGAGTTCTCGTGGGCCGGCCTGCTGCGCGAACGCCGCAGCGAGCCCACCGACGAGGAGCGCCGTCAGGACGCCTGGCTGTCGAACCCGGCGCTCAACGCCGACGCGGACCACGCGCGTGTCGACGCGGCACCCGACGCGGCAGACGCGGGCGACGCGCGCACCGACCGGGAAGGGGGCCGCTGAGCATGGCCATGCTCGAGGTCGAACACCTCCGCAAGTCCTTCGGCGGCCTCACGGCCACCAACGACGTCAGCTTCCGGGTCGACGAGGGCGAGATCGTCTCGATCATCGGACCGAACGGCGCGGGGAAGAGCACGATCTTCAACCTGATCACCGGCGTCTACCGCCCCGATGCCGGCGACATCCGCTTCGAGGGGCGCTCGATCGTCGGCAAGAAGCCGAACGAGATCGTCGACCTGGGGATCGCCCGCACCTTCCAGAACCTGCGCCTGTTCATGTACCTGTCGGTGCTCGAGAACGTGCTCGTCTCGCAGCACCACAAGATGCGCTCGACCTGGCTGTCGGCGGTGCTGCGCACGCCGGCGTACCGGCGCCAAGAGCGCGCCGCGCGCGAGCTCGCCAGCGAGAAGCTCGCCTTCTTCGGCCCGCGGCTCATGAGCTTCCGCCTCAACCAGCCGGTGCTCGTCCTCAGCTACGCCAACCGCCGCCGCACCGAGATGGCGCGCGCGATGGCGACCGGGGCCAAGCTTCTCCTGCTCGACGAGCCGAGCGCCGGCATGAACCCCAAGGAGACGGCCGAGATCACCCAGATCATCCGCCGCATGCGCGACGAAGGGGGGTACACGATCGTGCTCGTGGAGCACAAGATGAACCTGGTCGGCGAGATCAGCGATCGGGTCGTGGTGCTCGACTACGGCCAGAAGATCGCCGAGGGCGATTACCATACGGTCGTCAACGACCCCAAGGTCGTCGAGGCCTACCTCGGCAAGAAGGCCGAGACCGACGAGGGCGCCGGCGCCGGCCCGCGGGAGACGCGGACGTGAGCGGCGAGCGCGAACCCCTCCTCGAGCTGAACAAGGTCACCACCCACTACGGCCCCATCCGGGTGCTGAACGAGGTGGACATGGTCATCTACCCTGGCGAGATGGTCTGTCTGTTGGGCGGCAACGCGTCCGGCAAGTCGACGACCCTCAAGACGATCCTCGGGATCGTCGGCGTCTCGGAGGGGACGATGACGTTCCGCGGCGAGCGGGCCGACACGCTCACCACCGCGCAGCGCATCGAGCGGGGCATGGCGGTGGTGCCCGAGAACCGGCGGATCTTCCCGAAGATGACGGTGCGCGAGAACCTCGAGATGGGCGCCTACCTGCGCAACGACCGCAAGGCGATCGGGGAGGACCTTGAGTACGTGTTCGAGCTCTTCCCGCGCCTGTCCGAGCGGCTCGACCAGCTGGGGGGGACGATGTCGGGCGGCGAGCAGCAGATGCTGGCGATGGGGCGCGCCCTGATGAGCCGCCCGAAGCTCATCCTGATGGACGAGCCGTCGATGGGGCTCGCGCCGCTCTTTGTCGCGCGCATCTTCGAGATCATCAAGCAGGTGAACGAGCGCGGTATCAGCGTCTTCGTGGTGGAGCAGAACGCCAACGTCGCGCTCGGCATCGCCGACCGCGGGTACGTGCTACAGACGGGCGAGGTCGTGCTGTCGGGGCCTGCGCGCGAGCTGCTCACGAACGAGGCGATGAAGCGGGCGTACCTGGGCGAGGTCTGACGCCGGGGCCTCAGCGCCCGGCGTCCATCAGCTCCTCGCGGCGCACGAACTTGACCCGCGGGCGCCCGGCCGCCTCGCCGGCGGCGGTCTCGGCGGCGTCGATCCGACGCCATCCGTCGCGGTCGAGCACGGTCACGCCGCGGCCGGCGAGCAGCGCGTCGACGGCCTCAGGGCGGGCGGCCTCGGCGTCGATCGTGCGGACGGGGTCCTCGAGCAGGCACGTCGCCGTCTCGACCGCGTCGGGCTTGTTCGTGCCGATGACGCCGGAGGGGCCGCGCTTGATCCAACCGGCGACGTAGACGCCTGGGAGGACGGCGCCGTCCTCGTCCAGCACCCGCCCGCGCTCGTTCGGGATCACCGCGCGGCGCTCGTCGAACGGGAAGCCGGGCAGCCCACGGCCGCGGTAACCCACCGAGCGCAGCACCAGCGAGGCGGGGAGGCGTTCGGTGGCGCCGGTGCCGTCTGCGCCGATGACGCCGCCGCTGCGCTCCACGAGGCGATTGCGCTCGATGACGATCGAGCCGACCCGGGTGCCCGAGGCGTCCGGCTCGATCGCCACGGGTGAACGCAGGAAGCGCAGGTAGACGCGCCGGCGCCGTCCGGCCAGCGGGCGCGCGGCGAAGTCGGCGAGCACGTCGAGGTTGCGCAGCGCCGCCGGGTCGTCGGCGATCGCCGCCTTGCTCGCGAGCATGATGTCGAGCTCGGCTGGGTCGACGACCACGTCGGCATCGGCGAGCTCGCCGAACTCGCGCAGCTCCTTCGTCGTCCACTTGGCCTCGGCCGGGCCACGGCGGCCCAGCACGACGATGTCGGTGACGGCCGAGCGCTCGAGCGCCGCGGCCGCGTGCGTGGCGATGTCCGAGGACGCGAGCTCGGCCGGCGTCTTGGCGAGGATGCGGGCGACGTCGACGGCGACGTTGCCGACGCCCACGACGAAGGCCCACGGGCCGTCGAGCGGCGGCTCGAGGTCGACGAGGTCGGGGTGGCCGTTGTACCAGCCGACGAAGTCCGTCGCCGAGAGGCTGCCGGCGAGGTCCTCGCCCGGGATGCCCAAGCGGCGGTCGCCGGCGGCCCCGTACGCGAGCACGGTCGCGTGGTAATGGCGCGCGAGGTCGTCGGCGGTCAGCTCGCGGCCGACCTCGACCCCGCCGAGGAAGCGCACCCGCGGGTCGTCGAGCAGGCGCTCGAAGACGCGCGTGACCGCTTTGATCTTCAGGTGGTCCGGGGCGACGCCGTAGCGCACCAGCCCGAAGGGGGCCGGCAGGCGGTCGATGACGTCGACGAGGGCGTCGTCGCGCTGCTTCAGCAAGGCCTCGGTGGCGTAGAAGCCGGCCGGGCCGGCGCCCACGACCGCGACGCGGAGGGGGAGGTCCATGGGTCGTTCTACCACGGACGTCTGGGGACGCCGGACCCGGCCCCGTCGCCCTCCGGGTCGGCGGCAGCGGCGCGGGCGGGCGCGTGGCGGCAGGCGCGGGCGCGAGGGTCGCGCGCGCGAGGGTCGCGCGCGCGAGCGCCGCCCCTGGTAGGCTGCGCCGTCATGGAGGCCGCACCACCCCCCCGTCCCCCCCTGCGCTTCCCGCTGCGCGTCCAGAAGTACGGCGGCACCAGCGTCGGCGACCTCGACCGCATCCGCAAGGTCGCCGCGCGCGTGCAGCGCAGCGTCGAGGAGGGCGCCAAGGTCTGCGTCACGGTCAGCGCTATGGGGCACACGACCGACCGCCTGGTCGCCTCGGCCCGCGAGGCGACGCCGCGACCCGACCGCCGCGAGCTCGACGTGCTCATGGCCACCGGCGAGCAGGTGTCGATGGCGCTGCTGACGATGGCGCTGCACCACGTCGGGGTGCGCGCGCGCTCCTTCACCGGCGCCCAGGCCGGGTTCCTCACGGACGGCACCCACGGCGCGGCGCGCATCCTGCGCGTCGACCCCGCGCGCCTCGTCGCCGCGTTCGACGAGGTCGACGTCTGCGTGGTGGCCGGCTTCCAAGGGGTGGACGCGACGGGGGAGCTCACCACGCTCGGCCGCGGCGGTTCCGACACCACCGCCGTCGCGCTGACGGCGGCGCTGGGGGCGGACGTCTGCGAGATCTACACGGACACCGACGGCGTCTACACGACCGACCCGCACCAGGTGCCCAGCGCCACCAAGCTCGAGCGCATCGACTACGCCGAGATGCTCGAGCTCGCGGCGCTCGGCGCCCGCGTGCTGCACCCGCGCAGCGTCTGGTACGCGCGCCGCTACGGCGTCGCGATCCACGTGCGCTCGTCGTTCTCGTACCGGCCGGGCACGCTCGTCGCCCACGTCCCGCCCGAGGAGGCCCGCATGGACACCGATCGCCCCGTCACCGGCGTCGCGCTCGACGACGACCACGCCCGCGTCGACCTGCTCGGCGTGCCCGACGTGCCCGGGGTCGCCGCGCGCGTCTTCGGGGCGCTCGGGAACGCCGGCGTGTCGGTCGACATGATCATCCAGGGCGTGCGCGGCAGCGGGGACAGCCGCCAGCAGATGGCATTCACGGTGCCGCTCGACGTGGCCGACGAGGCGCTCGAGGCGGTCGCGCCGGTCCTCGCAGAGCTCGGCGCCCGGGCGCTCGTCGACCGCGACGTGGTCAAACTCTCCATCGTCGGCGTGGCGATCGGTTCGACGCCCGGGGTGGCCGCGTGCCTGTTCGAGGCCGTCGCCAGCGTGGGCGCGAACATCGAGATGATCGCGACGAGCGAGGTGCGCATCTCGGTCGTCATCCCGGCCGAGCTGGCGATGGACGCGCTGCGCGCGGTGCATGCCGCGTTCGAGCTCGACCGGCCGCTCGGGAGGGGCGCGGCCGACTCCACGTCGTCCACGCCGCCCGACGGCGCGTGAGGGCGGAGCGGCTCGATCAGGTCTTCGTCGCCCGTCGCGGCTGGCGCGTCGAGTTGCGGCTGGTGCTCGAGGCCGTCACCAGCGCCCGCACCCGCACCACGCTGCTCGCGCCGGTCGCCGACCCGCTCGAGGCCGTCCGCTGGGCGGCGCGCGCGCTCGCGCGCGAGGGCGAGGTGCGCGACGTGTCGCGCCTGCGCCTGCGGGTGGAACGGGGCGGCCACCTCGTCGACGACCCGGCGCTCGCCGCCGCGCTGGTCACGGCGTTCCGGGAGCGCGCGGCGACCGAGGAGGACGGGTGAGCCGGCCGCCGCTGCGCCTGGCGACGCTGGCCTACGTCCGGCGGGGCGAGGAGACGCTCATGATGCGCCGCGACAAGCGCCCCGACGACCAGCACTTCGGCAAGTGGAACGGCCTGGGCGGCAAGTTCGAGCCCGGCGAGTCGCCCGAGGCCTGCCTGCGGCGCGAGGTCTTCGAGGAGTCGGGGCTCGAGGTCGTGCGCGCCGAGCTCAAGGGCGTCCTCACCTGGCCCGCCTTCGACGGGACCCACCACTGGTACGCCTTCGCGTACGTCGTCACCGAGACGCGCGGCGAGGTGGACGTCGATCCCCCCGAGGGGACGCTTCGCTGGGTGCCGACGCGCGACCTGCCGACGCTCGAGCTGTGGGAGGGCGACCGCGTCTTCCTACCCTGGCTCGACCGCCCCGGGTTCTTCAGCGCCACCTTCCGGTACGACGCCGGACGCTTGGTCGACCACGAGGTCGCCTTCTACCCGTCGGCCGACGCGTCGGCCGAGGCCCCGACCGGGGGCGAACCCGCCTCCTGAGCCAGCCGCTCGATGTCGAGCAGGTCGACCAAGCGCTGCGCCAACACGACGTCGCCGGCGATCCGCAGACGCCCGCTCAGGAAGGCGACGCTCGGCGCCAGGCGGCCTTCGAACAGCGCGATCAGGTCGTCGTCGACGAGCGTCAGGGTGACGTCGGGCGCCTCGGCGGGACCTTCGACGGTGCGCACCACGCCCGCCTCGATGACCTGGTGGGCGGGCTCGGAGAGGTCGTACTGGACGACGGCGCGCAGGTCGCCGGCCTGATCGGCGTCGATGGCGCCCGCGAGCCGTTCGAGGAGCTGGCGTGCGGTCATGCGTCAGGGTACCCGGGCCTCGAGTGCGCGTGGTAGCCTCCCGACCCGGAGGAACCATGGACTTCGCGCTTCCCGACGACCTGCTCGCCCTGCAGCGGGCGGTGCGCACGTTCGCGCAGCGGGAGATCGCGCCGGTGGCCGCCGAGCTCGACCGACATCCACGCTTCCCGTGGCCGACGCTGCGCAAGCTGGGCGACCTGGGCGCGCTGGGCGTCATGACGCCCGAGGTGCACGGCGGCCTCGGCCTCGGCCAGCTCGCGCTCGCGGTGTTGCTCGAGGAGATCGCCGCCACCGACGCAGCGCACGCCACCATCGCGGCGGTCACCAACGGGCTGCCGCAGGCGCTGCTGCTCGAGCACGGCAGCGAGGCACAGCACGAGCGCTGGCTGGGCAAGCTCGCGACGGGGGCGTGGATCGGCGCGTTCTGCCTGACCGAGCCGCACGCGGGCAGCGACGCCGCGGCGCTGCGCACGCGGGCCACCAAGGTCGACGGCGGCTACGTCCTCGAGGGCACCAAGGCATGGATCACGTCGGGGGGCGAGGCGCAGCTCTACCTGGTGCTCGCGAAGACCGATCCGGCCGCGGGCGCCCGCGGCGTCAGCGCCTTCCTGGTCGAGCGCGGCACCGACGGCGTGAGCTTCGGACCGCCGGAGCGCAAGCTCGGCCAGCACGCGGCGATCACCACCGGGATGCGCTTCGACGGCGCCTTCGTGCCCGACGGCCAGCGTCTGGGGGCGGAGGGGCAGGGCTTCGTCATGGCGATGGGTTCCCTCGACGGCGGCCGCATCGGGATCGCCGCGCAGGCGATCGGCATCGCGCGCGCGGCCTTCGAGGCCGCCGTCCGCTACGCGGGCGAGCGCACCGCCTTCGGCCAGCCGATCCGCGAGTACCAGGGCGTCAGCTTCAAGATCGCCGACATGGCCACCCGCATCGAGGCGGCGCGCCTGCTGACGCACCGGGCGGCCTGGCTCAAGGACCGCGGTTACCGGGTGACCGGCGAGGCGAGCATGGCCAAGCTCTTCGCCAGCGAGACGGCGGTCGCGGTGACCGACGCGGCGGTGCAGGTGTTCGGGGGCTACGGCTACTCGGCCGAGTACCCGGTCGAGCGCTACCTGCGCGACGCGCGCGTGACCACGCTCTACGAGGGGACCTCGGAGATCCAACGGATCGTCATCGAGCGTCAGGTGCGGCGCGAGTTCGAACGCTGACGCTGGCGCTTCGGACCGGGGCCCGGCCGGGCCCCGGTCCGATGGGGGCCCGTCGGTGCCGAGCCGAGGTCGGCCCGGCGCCGAAGCGCATGCGATACTGAACGGGTCGCGCCCCGTCGGCGACGCCGCTGCGAGCGGCGCGCCGGTGCGGCGCCCGGAGGACCCCGAATGACCATCGTCACGTTCGTCAAGCACGTGCCCGACGCCGAGGCCCGGCTGGGCCGGGGCCCGGACGGGCTCGACCTCGGCGGCGCCAGCTTCGCCCTCGACGGGATGGACGAGTACGGCGTCGAGCAGGCGCTGCGGCTCCGCGAGGCCGGTGCGGCCAGCGAGGTCGTCGCCCTCGCGCTCGGGCCGGCCCGCTCCGAGGAGGCGCTGCGCTCCGCGCTCGCGCTCGGGGCCGACCGCGCCGTGCTCCTCGAGACCGACGCAGCGCTCGACCCGATCGCCCAGGCGCCCGCCCTGGCCGAGGTCGTGCGCGAGGCCGGCGCCAAGCTCGTCCTGGTCGGTGGCAAGCAGGCCGACTGGGACAGCGCCGCGCTGGGACCGGCGCTCGCCGAGGCGCTCGGCTGGCCGCTGCTCGACTGGGCGACCGAGCTCGCCGTCGAGGGCGACGGCATCGTCGCGGTGCACGACGTCGACGACGGCAGCGCCCGGTGGGCCGCGCCGTTGCCGGCCGTCGTCACCGCGCAGCAGGGGCTCAACGAGCCGCGCTACCCGACGCTGCCCAACATCATGAAGGCGAAGCGCAAGCCGCTCGAGCGGCGGCCGCTCGCCGCCGCGAGCGCGACCGTCGAGACGATCCACGTCGAACGCCCTGCCCACGCCCGCCGCAACGTCGTCCTCGACGGCGACGTGGCGACGGCCGCGCGCGAGCTCGCCCGTCGCTTGCGCGACGAGGCCAAGGTCCTGTGAGGTGGCGTCCATGGTCCTGATCGTCCTCGACCACGCCGCGGGCACGCCCCGCCGCACCGCGTTCGAAGGGGTCCGCGCCGGGCGCCGCCTGGCCGAAGCGCTCGGCGTCCCGCTCGCCGGGCTCGTGCTCGGCGACGCCGATGGGGCCGCGGCCGCCGCCACCGCGCTGGCGGCCTTCGTGCCCACGGTCTACCGGGCGGCCGACCCCGCGCTGGCGGCCGGCGGGCACGAGGCGCGGACGCGCGCGATCGTCGACGTCGCCCGCTCCGTCGGGGCGCGGGTGGTGCTCATGGCGGCGTCGCGCAGCGGCCAGGCGGTCGCGCCGCGGGTCGCGCTGCGGTTCGGGGGCGCGCTGCTCGAGGACGTCACCGACGTCCGCGTCGAGGCGGGCGCGATCGTCGCGGAGCGCCTGACCTACCTGTCGCGCGCGGTCGCCACCGTCCGCGCCCTCGCCGAGCCCGTCGTCGTGAGCGTCAAGCCCGGCGCCTTCGCGGCCGCCGAGGCGAGCGCCGCGATGGGGGCCGTCGAGGACGTCACCATCGCCTTCGAGGAGAGCGACCGGGTCGCCCAGGTCGAGCCCGCGGGTCGGGCCGCCCGCGACCGGGTGGCGCTCGAGGAGGCGGACGTCGTCGTCTGCGGCGGTCGCGGGCTGGGCGACGCGGACGCCTTCGAGGCCCACGTCGTCGGCCTCGCCGACGACCTCGGCGCCGCCGTGGCGTCTACGCGCGCGGTCGTCGACGCCGGCTGGCGCCCCTACGCCGAGCAGGTCGGCCAGACGGGCAAGAGCGTCGCGCCCAAGCTCTACGTCGGCCTGGGGCTCTCGGGTGCGGTGCAGCACCTGTCGGGCATGAACCGCTCGGGGGTCATCGTGGCGGTGAACAAGGACCCCGACGCGCCGATCTTCAAGGTGGCCGATTACGGCGTGGTGGGCGACGTGCGCGAGGTCGTGCCGGCGCTGCGCGCGGCGCTGGCGGCGCTCGATTGAGCGACCGCGCGGGCGGTGTGGCGACGCTCCACGTGCGCCGGGCGACCCGCGCCGACGTCGACGCGCTCCTGCGCTTGGAGATGGCCTTCCCGAGCGACCGGATCTCGAGGGCCTCCTTCCTTCGCTTCCTCGACGCGACGACCGCCAACGCCTGGGTGGCCGTCGTGCTCGACGCCGCCGGATCGGCGCCCGCCGCGGCCGCGGCCCCCGAGCGGGTGGTCGGCGACGCGATCGTGACGTACCGGCGCGGCTTCCACGGGGCGCGGCTGATCTCGCTGGTCACCGACCCCGCGCACCGTGGCCGCGGTGTCGCGAGCGCGCTCCTCGCCGCCGCCGAGGCGGCCGCGCACGAGCGCGGGTGCGTCTCGGTGCGGCTCGAGGTGCGCGTCGACAACGAGGCCGCCATCGCCCTGTACCGGCGCCGCGGCTACGAGGTCGTCGGGACCACCGACGACTTCTACGAGGACGGCAGCGACGCGCTGCGGATGCGCAAGCGCCTGCGCGGCGACCACGCGCGGCTCCTGAACGTGCCCTACCGGCCGCAGTCGCTCCCGTTCACGTGCGGTGCGGCCTCGCTGCAGATGGCCATGCGCTCCTTGGGCCACGCGACGTCGCTGGGACCGGCCGAGGAGCTCGCGCTGTGGCGCGAGGCCACCACCGTCTTCATGCTCGCCGGCCACGGCGGCACCAGCGCCCACGGTCTCGCGGTGGCCGCGCTGCGCCGCGGCTTCGACGCGGAGGTGTGGGTCGAGCGGCGCGGCGTGCCCTTCCTCGACACCGTTCGCGACGCCGCCAAGAAGCAGGTGATCGCGCTGGCGCACGCCGGCTTCCTCGCCGAGTTCGAGCGCTTCGGAGGGCGCGAACGGGTGGGTGAGTTCGGGGTGGAGGACGTCGTCGCGCAGCTGCGCGCGGGGCGCGTACCGCTGGTGCTGGTCTCGGGCGCGCGCCTGTACGCCGAGCGCATCCCGCACTGGGTGGTGGCCACGGGCTGGGACG
>JARGGE010000059.1 GCA_029210865.1 Trueperaceae bacterium | reverse complement strand
CGAGCGCAGCCAGTGGTGCATCCGTGCGAGCTCGCCCAGCAGCGCGTGGGCCTCGCGTGCCGCGGCGGCCTCGGTCTCGGTCGGACCCAGCCGCAGCGCATGGGCCGCGTCGGGGACGTTCGTGTCCGCGTCGACGGGCACGGCCCGCAGCGTGCGCAGCACCTCGCGCAGCGCGTGGGCGGAGCGTTCGAACGGCGCACCGGGTGGGCGGATCAAGCCGGCGGGCTTGAGCCGCCAGGCCTCGTCGCGGCGGTCGACGACGTCGAGGAGCGGTGCCATGAGCCCTTCCTCGGCGTCCGCCGTGGCGAAGGCGAAGGCGTCGGCCTCCGCGACCGGGCGGTGCCAGCTGGGCGCGGCGTCGCGGCCGCGGCCGCTCGCGGGTGCGCGCCCGGACGTGGCGTCGATCGTGCGCGCGAGCTCGTCGAGGTCACCGATCCGGACGTCGAAACGCCCGTGGCCGCGGGCCAGGTCGACGAACCACGGACCGATCCCCAGGTCGAGGTCGGTCGCGCGTTGGCGGCCGTGGACCACGAGGAGGATCGGTCGTCTCCAGCGCGGGTCTCCTGTGTGCATGCACGCATCGTAGGCGCGCCGCTGCCGCACGTGCGCGGGCTTTCCGTCATCTGCCTAGGGGCGGTGAAGAACCGCACGTCGGGCGGGCTCCCGACGGCCGGCGAGCCCCGCGTTCAGCCCGCGCGCAGCCCCCGCAGCGCCTCGTGCCAGCGCGCGAGGTCCTCGAGCATCGCCGTGGCGGCCTTCTCCATGACCTCGTTCGCGACGAGCGCGCCGTCCTCGAGCTTCTGGCCCACGAAGGGGATCGACACCGCCGCGCCCACCGGCACCACCTGGAGCGCCGCCAGCACCTGCTTGAGCTGCGCGGCGGCGCGCAGGCCGGCCGAGACGCCGCCGTAGCTGACCAGCCCGGCCGGCTTGTGGCGCCATTCGAGCCCCAGGTAGTCGAGCGCGTTCTTGAGCGGTGCGGCGATCCCGTGGTTGTACTCGGGCGCCACGAAGGCGAAGGCGTCGGCGGCGGCGGCCGTCGCGCTCCAGGCCTTGGTGTGGTCGTGCTGGTAGCGCTGGAGCCGGGGGTGGAAGGGCTCGTCGAGCAGCGGCAGGTCGACCTCGGCGAGGTCGGCGACGTGGACGTCGAAGGTCCCGTGGGTGCGGGCGCGGTCGGCGAACCAGGTCGCCACCGGCAGCCCCACCCGACCCGGGCGGGTGCTGCCGATCACGACGAGCAGGACGGGGCGGTGGGCGGGATCCGGGGTCATGACGGCCACGCTACCCGGGCTCCCGGTCCGGGCCCGTGCCGGCGCCGACGCGGCGGGGTCCGCCGGCGTCCGCCGGCGCGTCGCTGCGCCAGTAGCGAGCGCCATCGGGGGTGCGCTGCATGAAGCCGTGGTCGACGAAGGCGCGCCGGAGCCGCGCGGTGTCGTCGGAGAAGCGGCGCAGGACCTCGTTCAGCTCGCGCTCGCTGTAGACGACGCCGGGTTCGACGGCGGTCAGCGCGTGGCGCACGAGCACCATCGACTTCTTCGCCTGCGCGGGGAAGGCGACGAAGCGGCCGTCCGGACCGACGAAGGTGGCGAGCACCTTGCGGTCGAAGGCGCCGACGTCGGCGGCGTCGGCGAGGTGGGGCAGCTCCTCGTCCGCGCTCAGGCGCCGGGCGAGGTCGTGGAGCGGGGCGGGATCGAGCGCGTACACGCTGTACGGCCCGTCGGCGCGGGCGTGCACGAGGCCCACCGCCGTCAAGCGCTTGAGGTGGTGCGAGACCGTCGGGCTGCCGACGCCCACGGCGGCGGCGAGCTGCTCGACGGTGTGGGGCGCGCGCGCCAGCAGGCCCACGATGGTGAGGCGGTTGGCGTCGGCGAGGGCTTTGAGGAAGGTGACGAGGTCGTCGCGGTGGGTCATCGGTAGGAACCCTCTCGATTCGACGGATATCGAACCACATCGACAGCCATCGACGCAACTCCCGTGGGGCGTCCGCCGCAGCGAGGCTCGGTGGACCGTGCTAGCTTCGCGCCGTGAACGGACCCGACCTGCTGCCCAAGGGGCTCCTGATCTCGTCGTTCGGCCTGTTCGCCGCGGCCGTGGCGCTCTACCTCGCCGGCCAGCAGCTCGTCGCCCTCGCGCTGTTGCTGGCGGCGATCGGCGACGCCGGCGTGGCGCTCTGGTGGCGCGGGCGCCAGCGACGCTGAGCACGGCGAAGTCGCCCGCGGGGCTGCGGGTGACGAGGCGTCGGTCCTTGCGGATGGCAGACGTTGCGTAGCGCAACGAACGCAGGTCAGTCCTTCGCGAAGCGCCGCTGCTCCTCGGCGAAGTCGAGGCGCCAGCCGGCCTCCTTGGCCAGGACCTCGCGCACCTTGGGCAGCAGCTCGCGCGCCTCGTCCGGGTCGAGCACGCACACGCCGTTGTCGTCGCCCACGATCAGGTCGCCCGGGTGCACGACCACCCCGCCACAGGTGATGGGTTCGCCGTGGCCACCGTCGACGTCGAGCCGCTTGCCGACGAGCGCCGAGACGCCGCGGGTGAAGACGGGGAAGCCCATCGCGCGCAGCTCCACGACGTCGGTGACCGACCCGTCCACCACGTAGCCCGCATGGCCCGCGCGGATCGAGTGCAGCGCGCGGAACTCGCCGACGCAGGCGTGCTGGCGCTCGCCCACCTGGTCGACCACGATGACGTCGCCCGGCTTGGCGGCCTCGCGCACGGCGAGGAGCGGGGCGAGGTCGAGGTGCGGCGCGCGCACGGTGAAGGCCGGTCCCGCCAGGAAGGTGCCGGGACGCACGGGCTTGATGCCGGTGTCCATGAAGCGCAGGCGGTGCCAGTGACCGAGGATGGAGGGCGAGACGCCGCGGTACGCGGCGATCAGCTCGTCGTCGACGGGACGGGGGTGGGGCATGGAGGTCCTCCTGGTGGGGACGGGCGCGTGGCAGACGGGCCCGACGCGCGGGCGCGGCACGGGCACCACACCGGTCCTGGCGACAGCCTGCCACGCCGCGTGGCTAACATGGGCGGCATGACGCCCGCCGAAGGCTCGCGGCGATGACCCTGGCGCTCGAGCTCGCGCTGTTCCATACGCTGGTCGCCGCCGGTGTGGCGTTCTTGGTCGGGGTGCTCGTCGGGCGTCGCCAGGCGCGGGCTCGTCCCTGGCTCGTGGGGTCGCTCGTCGCCGCCTTCCTGTACGCGGCCGGGTTCGCCCTCGAGCTGGCCGGCGACGACGTCGCCTGGGTCCTCGCGACCTTCCGGGTGCAGCACCTGGGGGTCGCCTTCGTGCCGTCGCTGGTGCTGCTCGTCGCCTTCGAGTTCGCGCGCCCCGCGTGGGCGCGCTCCCGCGCCGTCCAGGGCGTGCTGCTCGGGGTCTCCGCGGCGACGTACCTCGCGGTGGTCACCAACCCGTGGCACGGCCTCTACCACGTGGCCCCACGGATGGACGCGAGTGGCCCGTTCCCGATGATCGCCTTCGACCGAGGTCCGTGGTACGTCGCCTTCCACCTCTACGTGGCGGCCGCGCTCCTCGCGGCGAACGCGGTCTTCGTGCAGGCCTGGCGCGTCGCTCGCGGGCAGGCGCGCGCGCGAGCGCAGCTGCTCGCGGCGGCCTCGCTGCTGCCCTGGGCGGGCAGCGGGCTCTACCTGGCCGGGCTCTCGCCGTGGGGCCTCGACACCACGCCGGCCTTCCTCGCCGGTTCGGTCGCCCTGCTCTACGTGGGGATCGTCCGGATGGGGCTGGCGGACGTGCTCCCGGTGGCGCGCGAGCTGGTGGTCGAGCACCTCAGCGACCCCGTCGTGGTCGTCGACCCCACGGGAACGTCGCTCGACCGCAACCCGGCGGCGGTCGCCCTGCGTTCGGTGCTGGGGGCGGCCGGCGAGAGCGCGCTGCTCGCCGAACCCGACGGCGCCGCACCCGGCGAGGCGCCCGTAGGTGCGTGGCGTCGCGAGGTGGCGGGCCGCACCTTCGACGTGCGCGCGGTCGCCCTGAGCGACCGACGCGGGGTGCCGCTCGGGCGCGCGATCGTCGTGCACGACGTCAGCCAGGCCGCCCGGCTCGAGGCCTCGCTGCGCGAGCTCGCCACCACCGACGGCCTCACCGGGCTCGCGAACCGGCGCCATCTCCTCGAGCTCGCGGAGCGTGACGTGGCGCGGGCGCGCCGCAGCGGGCGACCGTTCGCGGTGGCGATCTTCGACATCGACCGCTTCAAGGTGGTCAACGACCGCCACGGCCACCACGCGGGCGACGACGTGCTGCGCGCCGTGGCGGCGTGCGCGCTCGCGAACGCGCGGGCCTCCGACGCGGTGGCGCGCTACGGCGGCGAGGAGTTCGCCATCACGCTCCCCGACGTCGGCGAAGACGAGGCGGCTGCGGCAGGCGAGCGCGTGCGCGTCGCGCTCGCCGCGCTGCGGGTGCCCGTCGCGGGTGCCGAGGTCCAGGTGACGGTGAGCCTGGGGGTGGCGGTCGGCAGCAGGCCCTCGAGCTCGAGGTCGGGCCCGCTGCGGCGCGCCGACGCGGCCCAATACCGCGCCAAGCTGGCGGGCGGCGACGCGGTCGTCGTCGATCGGGGCGAGGCGGCCTGACGCCTGCGCCGGCGCGTCAGCGCGGCGGGACGCGGGTGAGCTCGGAGAACGAGCGGACGTCGACGTCGGCGGCGGCGATCGTCTCGAGGACGCGCGCGAGGTCGGCGGCGGCGAAGTCGGTGGGCCCCACCGCAGGTCCGTCCGTGATCTGGTGGAACACGAGCACCAACCAGGAGCGCTCGCGGGCGGCGCGCGCCACCTGGGCCGCGAGCGCCTCCGGTGCGTCGTCGGCGCGGACGCTGAGCGCCCGGATGCGGTAGGGGTCGACGGGCGGCCAGGTGTCGTGGCCCAGCCCGCGGACGATCGTGCGCCCCGAGGCGAAGCCGGCGCGCACGTGCGCCACCACCCGCGCGTCGACCCCGCCCGACGGGTAGGCGAGGTGGTCGGCGCCGCGGTGGAAGCCGTGGCGCTGCAGCCAGGCCTGGATGCCGACGAGCTCGGCGACGATCGCCTCGTCGCTCAGCTGCTCGAAGCCGTAGGCGTCGTCGAGCGCGCTGGCGTGGTGCGCCAGGACGTCCCAGCCGGCGAAGCGCTCTAGGTGCTGCAGCGCCGCGAGCGTCATGAAGCCGGGTTGGTCGATCAGGTCGGCGACCACGGCAACGCTGGCCCGCAGCCCGACCCGTTCGAGCAGCGGCGCCGCGAGGGTGGCCACGCCGGCCCGGGCGTCGTCGAAGACCAGGCTCACGACGCCGCGCGCCGGCCGCGGGATCGCCTCGAGCGCGTCGACCCACACCCGGACGGGGCCGGCGCCGACGTTGCTCACGCTCACCTGCAGGTCGGTGACCGCCCCCAGGTCGACGCCCGCGCCGACGCTCGCGAGCGGCGTGCCCAGCACCACGCCCACGGCGATCCACTCGCCGGGTCCCGCGACCGGGCGCCCGTCGTCGAGACCGCGCAGGACGCGGTAGGCGACGTGGCCGGCGAAGCCGTCGCTGCTCAGGTAGACCTGCACGTGCTCGAGCTGCGCCGGGTCGTCCACCCGCACGTGCAGGCGCAGGTGGGCGTCGCGCAGGTCGAAGGGGCCGACGCCGGTGGCGCGGGCGTTCGTCTGGCCCGCCGCGCCGTCGGTCGTGAGGCGCAGCGCGGCGTCGCCGCGGACGCGCTCGTCCGGGTCGAGCGCGATGTGCCCGACCGCGCTCTGTGCCGCGAACGCGGTGCCCGTGTCGAAGCCGTCCAGGAGGAACGTCGCGGGCACGAAGGGCACCGTCGCTGCAGGCGGGCGCAGGGCGTTCGGCGTGGCCGCGCCCGACGGCTGGGCCGCAGCGGTCGCGAGAGCGGCGAGGGCGAGCACGGCGAGCAGCGCCCGGGCGAGGGCGCGGTGGGGGTGGGGCACGCGGGACCTCCGGATGCGGCGAGTGTACCGAGGTCCCGCGCGCTGAGACGCGTCCTGCGCGTGCGCGGCCCGGTGCCCGGTGGGTGGCCAGGTGCTACCATCGAGGTGGGTTCCCCCCGAAGGAGGCCACACCATGGCGAAGAACACGAAGGCCACGTCCGGGCACGTCGCTGCGCTGGCGGCCAAGGTGATGCAGGACCCGCGCGCGTCCAAGATCCAGAAGAGCCTGGCCGCCTCGGCGCTCTCGCAGCGCGACGCCTCCCGGGAGACCTCGGCCGAGGCCGAGAAGAAGGCGGCCATGGTCATGCGCGGCAAGCGCTACGCCGACGTCACCCGCACCCTCGCGGCCTCGGTGATGGCGCAGGCGCGCAAGGAGCGCTGAGGGGCCAGCCGCACGAAGCCCGCTGGCGACGGCCGCGACGCCTCAGGGTCCGCGGCCGTCGAGCGCTTCGGTGACGTCGATGCCGTAGCGCACCTCCTCGACCCGGAACACGGCCCACGGGCCGGGGTCGCCCAGCCAGGTGAGCGCCCCCTCGGTGAAGACGGTGCGTCCGTCCACCTCGCCCCACGTGCGGGCCTCGCTGATCCAGAGCGTCTTCGCCGCGTCGTCGGCCTCGCGGTAGCGCATCGCCGTGAAGAGCGTCGGGCGGCCGGTGTCGGGGTCGAAGCGCACGGCGAAGCGCTCGACGCCGATGCCCTCGGGACCGGGCACCACCAGCAGCGCCGTTGCCGCGTCCACCGGCTCCCAGCGCACGCGCGGGTCGGTGACGAAGAGCGCGGGCAGCCAGAGCGATTCGGCCCAGAGACCCAGGTTGGCGGCCTGGTCGACCTTCGGCTCGCCCTCGGTGACCGCGAAGGGCAGCTCGAGGCGGGCGGCGCCCCCTCGGTACCACTCGTTGACGCGCAGGAGCGGCACCCCGAACAGCGTCGTGGCGAGGTAGTGGCGGTACGCGCGCCCGGCCTCGTGCACGAAGCGGAAGCGCCCTTGGAAGGTGACGCCCATGATGCGGAGCGTCGCCCGGCCGCTGATCACCGCGCTGTCGATCACCGGGACGGCGTCGCCGTAGAGGTCGTGGTACCACCGCTCGACCGGGGCGGGCAGGCCGGCGGGCAGCGGTACCGTGGCGAGCGTGGGCTCGGCGCCGACGAAGGAAGGGAGCGAGCGCGGGACCCAGCGGAGCCCGATCGCGACGGCCGCGACCAGCACGAGCACGACGAGGAGGATGATCCAGACGACCTTCATGGCATCACCACCTCCCCGCAGCCTAGCGTCGGGCCTCGGGCGCGAGGAGGGTGGGGCGTCCCGGGCGGCGCCGCGGCCGGTGCCGCGGCGGGGCGTGCCCGACGTACGATCGCCCCGTGCCCGACGCGCCGCTCGCCCACCCGTCCGCCTTCGACCTCCCGCACCTGCTCGCGCTCAAGGACGCCGTGGTGCCGACCGCGGTGGCGGCCGGGCGCTGGGCGCGCACCCTCGCCGCCCGCTTCGAGGCGGGGGAGGACGTCCTCGACGTGCAGGCCAAGACCGCGCCGGGCGACCTGGTCACCTTCGGCGACGCCGAGGTCCAACGGCGTCTGGTGGCGGACCTGCGGCCGCTGTCGGCCCTGCGGCCGCAGGCGCCGGACGTCGGCTTCCTGGGCGAGGAGGGCCTCGACGAGCGCGCCGCGGGCGCGCCCACCTGGGTGATCGACCCGATCGACGGCACCCACAACTTCGTCCGCGGTGCCGGGCCCTTCTGCGTCTCGGTCGGGCTGGTGGTCGACGGCGTCAGCGTGCTCGGGGTGATCTACGATGCCGGCGAGGACGCGACCTACTGGGCAGTGCGTGGCGCCGGCGCTTGGCGCCTCGTCGACGGCGTCGCGCCGCAGCGGCTGTACGGCCCTGAGCCGCGCGACCTGTCGCACGCCCTGGTGGCGACCAACTTCACGGCCGAGTCGGTGCGCGCGGCCCGCGATGGAGCGACCTTCATGGCGATCGCGGCGGCGACCGCGGGCGTGCGCTCGAGCGGCGCGGCCTGCCACGACTTCTGCCGGTTCGCGGCGGGGCGCATCGACCTGTTCTGGCAGGTCGGCCTCAAGGCCTGGGACGTCGCCGCCGGCGCCGTGCTCGTGCGCGAGGCCGGCGGCGCCTGCGTGTTCGCGGACGCGCCGGCGGATTGGTTGCGCGCGCCCGGGCTCGCGGCGTTCGCGGGGCAGCCGGGGCTCGTGGACGCGGCGATCGCGGCGTGGCGAGGCGCGCCCGGCTGACGGGCGTTCGGCGGACGAGCGCGCGGCTGATGCGAGCCCGGGTCTCGCCTGGCGGGGCGCCGACGGAAGCGTGGCCTCAGCCGCGCTCGCGGTCCCAGGCGGTGAGCAGGTCGGCCTCGGCGGCGTCGCTGAGCCCCGCGGTCGCTTGGCCGTGTTTGTCGTGCCAGGCGAGCGTGGCGCGGACGCTGTCGGCCACGTCGCGATGCGTGAGGCCGAGCGTGTGGGCGCGGTCGAGCGCGTAGGGCGCCGCGCCCGTGAAGGCGTGTGGGGACGCCATCGGGAAGGCCGCGGCCGGCACGTCCTGCGCGGCCACCCAGTCGCGCGGCAGCCAGATGAGCTCGGCGTCGCCGTCGGTCACCCGGGCCGCGGTCGCCAGCACCTGGCCCCAGGTGGTGGGTCGCGCCGGGCCGCTGGCGTTCACCGCGCCGGCGGCCTCGCCGGCGGCGAGCCCCACGGTGAACGTACCCAGGTCGCGCACGTCGACGAAGGAGAGCGGCGTGCGCGGGTCGCCCAGCGCCGCCATGCGGCCGCCGCGGCGCACGCGCCGCAGCCAGGAGGCGAAGCGGTCGGTGTAGTCGTCGGGGCCGACCACGTAGGTCGGCCGCACGTGCAGAGCGGAGCCGTCGAAGGTGGCATCCAGCGCGCGCTCGCAGGCGACCTTGAGCCCGCCGTAGGTGGCGCCGGTCACCTCCTCGACATTGGGCGCGGGCGGCTCCGCCAGCGGCGCGTCCTCGGCCGTCTCGGGGCATGAGTCCCGGTAGACCGCGACGGTCGAGACGAAGACGTAGCGGCCGACGCGACCGTTCAGAAGCGCCGCGGCCTCGCGCACCTGGCGTGGCACGTAGGCGCTGACGTCGACGACGGCGTCCCAGGCGCCGCGCTCGAGGGCGGCCAGACCGCCGGCCTCGTCGCGGTCGCCGAGCAGCGAGCGGGCGCCGTCGGGCGCGGGCGTGCGGCCGCGGTGGAAGACGTCGACCTGGTGGCCGGCGGCGAGCGCGGCCCGCACGATGTGCAGACCGACGAAACGGGTACCGCCGAGGACGAGCAGGCGCATAGGGACCTCCGAGGGTGCGCGGACACAGGTGCGTCGCGAGCGTGGGCGCACGAGCGCCGCAGGTGCGGGCGCAGGTGCGCCGCGGGCGTGGGCGCGGCCGCGTCGCGAGGGGATGCGGCAGGCTACCGCGCCGACCCGCGCCTCAGCGCGCGGCGGCCTGCTCGAGCAGCCACCCGATGGCCACGCCGCGGACGGCGGCGCGCAGCGCATCGCGCGCCTCGGGCGGGTCGACGCGGCCGCACAGGCGGTCGACGGCGGGGTCGTAGGGCAGCTCGAAGTCGCCGTGGGTCGCGTAGGGGACGGGGACGACGCGGGCGTCGGCCAAACGCTCGGCCACCGGGACCAGGTTCCCCTGGGCGTTGCACGAGGACGGCTCGCCCGCGAGGAAGAGCGCGGGGCGTTCGAAGCCGAGCGCCGTGGCCGCGAGGTCGCCCGAGTCGACGGCGTCGAGGCCGAGGACGCCCACGGCGCGTGCGTCGGCGGCCGCGGCCAGCAGCGCCGCCAGCCCGCCGGCGCTGAAGCCGGCGTAGACCACCGGCGCCTCCGCGCCGAAGGCCGCGGCGGCCACGGCCCGCAGGTCCTCGGCGTTGCGGTCGTGGCGACCGCTGAACGGCGTCGACGCGCACGTCGACACCACCGCGGAGCGCAGACCGTGGCTGGCGGCGAGCTCGGCCCAGCCGCGCATCGAGTCGAGGTCGCGCAGGAAGCCGTGGCTCCACACGACGGCGACGTCGGCGACCTCGCCGACGGGCTCGTGGACCTCGTACCGGACGGTGCAACCCGTGACCGACGTCAAGGTCGCCGAGGCGACGGTCGTGGTCCGCGGGCCGGGGGACGCCAGCGCCGGTTCGAACGCCGGGAAGGCGGCGTCGGCGGGGACCAGGGTGGTGGCGGGGGCGCAGGCGGCGAGCACGAGCGCGGCCGCCGCGAGGGTCGCGGCGAGGAGGATGCGGGGGGTCATGCCCATCGATACGCCGAGGAGGGCGCGACGACCGTGTCCGGGGTGCCGAACGGCGCCGGGCGTCCCCAGCGCCGCCGTACCATGAGGGCAGGAACGGACCGTGGAGGGAGGCCCCATGCGCATCCTGATCGTCGGCGCCGGCGGCATCGGCGCCACCTACGGCGCCCACCTGCTCGAGGCGGGCCACGACGTCACCTTCGTCGCCCGCGGCGAGCACCTCGAGGCGATGCGGTCGCACGGCCTCGAGGTGCGCCACGAGGGCTTCCGCTTCGCCGGACCGGTCGACGCGATCGACGAGGACCAGCTGCTCGCAGAGCGCCACGTCGGCGACGTCGACGTCGTCGTCCTCGCCTTCAAGGCCCAGGCGACCGAGCCCTGGCTCGAGAAGGCCGAGGCCTGGCTCTGGTTCGGCGACACGCCGCTCCTGTCGCTGCAGAACGGCGTCGACAACGAGCCCGCGATCGCGCGCTGCGTCGGCGCCGCGCGCACCTACGGCGGCCTGGCGGTGCGGATCGGCGGCCACGTCGAGCGCCCGGGCCTCGTGGTGGCGACCGGGCCGGCGCAGGTCGTCATGGGCGTCTGGCCCGACGCCGCGCGCGGCGAGGCCGACCCCGCCGTGCTGCACCGCCTCGAGGCCGCCTTCCG
>JARGGE010000599.1 GCA_029210865.1 Trueperaceae bacterium | reverse complement strand
CAGGACGAGGTCCTGGGGCGGGCGGCCGACCTCGCGCGGCGGGTCGAGCCGGCGGGCGAGGGCTTCGTGCGCCCCATCGAGGGGCCGATCAGCTCGCCCTTCGGCTGGCGCGACCTCTCCGTCGCGGGGAATCGCTTTCACGGCGGCATCGACCTGGCCGCGGCGACCGGGACGCCGGTGCGCGCCGCGCGCGGGGGCGTCGTGGCCTTCGCCGGCTGGGCCGGCGCGTACGGCTACGTCGTCTACGTCGACCACGAGAGCGGTTGGCAGACGCGCTACGGGCACCTGAGCCGCATCGACGTGCGCGCGGGCGACCGCCTTCGTCAGGGCGCGGTGCTGGGCGCCGTCGGTTCGACGGGGGCGTCGACCGGGCCCCACCTGCACTTCGAGGTCCGCTTCGAGGGGCGCGCGCTCGACCCGCTGGGGTTCGTGCCGCGCTGAACGCGTCCTCGGGACCCGGCGACGCGCGTCCCGGTGCCGGCTTCGTATACTGCAGCGAGCGGGTCGGGGTTGCGGGACCTGCGGACGGGAGGACCGCCGATGTGGGTGTCGACGAAGGCTCAGTACGGGATGCGCGCGCTCGTCGAGGTCGCGTTGGGCGGTGACCGCCCGACCAGCCTCAAGCAGGTCGCCGACCGACAGGGCCTGTCGCAGCAGTACCTCGAGCAGATCTTCGCGGTGCTCCGTCGGGGCGGCGTCGTCGAGTCGGTCCGTGGCGCCCACGGCGGGTACCGCGTCGTGCGGCCGTTCCACGAGGTGCTCGCGCTCGACGTCATCGAGTTGCTCGAGGGGTCGGTGGCGCCGGTCGCGTGCATCGACGAGCCGGACGGCTGCGAGCGCACCGGTCAGTGCTCGACCGAGGGGCTGTGGCGCGACGTCGACGCCGCCGTGCGCCGCGTCCTGGGCGCCACCTCGCTCGCCGACCTGGTGAGCCAACGCGAACTGCTGCAGATCGAACCGCTGCCGGCAGCCTTCGCCGCGAGCTGAGCGCCGTGCCCGCGCCCTGCGCCCGGGTCCTCGACCTCGATCGCGCCGCCACCACGCCGCTGCGCCCCGACGTGCAGGCGGCGATGGCGCCGTGGTGGGGCGCCGCGGGCGCGAACCCGTCGGCCGTGCACGGTGGGGGTCGCGCAGCGCGGCGGGCCGTCGAGGACGCGCGCGAGCAGGTGGCGGCGGCGCTCGGCGCCGCCCCGGGCGAGGTGGTATTCACCTCGGGGGCGACCGAGGCCGACCAACTGGCCGTGCTCGGCGTCCTCGCGACGCGGCCCGGAGCGCACG
>JARGGE010000598.1 GCA_029210865.1 Trueperaceae bacterium | reverse complement strand
CGTGCGCGCCTCCAGGTCGGCGATCCCGTACTGGACCGCCTCGGCGGCGGTGAGGGTGACGAGCTCGTCGTTCGAGGCGAGCCCCGGCACCTCGATGCGGGCGTCGACCATCGCCTCGGCGATGCGCGGGTCGCGCCCGCGCGCCTCGGCGACGGCGCGGAACTCGCCCCGCACCGCGGAGTTGAACTTCTCGTCGACGGGGGCGATGCCCAGCGGCGTGGCCACGATGGGCGTCGCGGCGCCGATGGCCGACCCCGGCAGCATCGCGACCTGCTCCGCCGCCATCGCGATCAGGGCACCGGCCGAGAAGGCGTTACGCACGACCGCGAGGGTGGGGACCTGGGCGCGGTTGAGGACGTCGTCGACGATGCCCTGCATCGCCGTGATCTGGCCGCCCGGCGTGTCGAGGTAGAGCACGACGGCGAGCGGCCGCTCGCGGTTCGCGCGGTCGATGCGGGCGCGGACGAAGGCCGCGGTGGCGGCCGAGATCTCGGTCTCGATGGGGATGACCCACACCACGTCGGACGGCGCGGCCTGGGCGTCCGCACGGGTGGGCGCGAGCAGGGCGACCGCGAGCACGAGGGCTGCGGCCGCGGCGGGTAGAGCGCGGCGAGCCGCGTGGAGGACGTGCATCACCATACGAGGGTAGCACGCCCACCCGACGCGACCGTAGGCCGGGACCACCCTCAGAGACCCCTGGGGAACGCGCCCGAGGCGACCCTGCGACGGCCGCCCGCGGCGCTTGGCAGCCCCGGGCTCGTGTGTTAGGCTCGACGACCGTCGGCGGTCGGCTCGGGCGTATAGCTCAGTCGGTAGAGCGGCGGTCTCCAAAACCGTAGGTCGAGGGTTCGAGTCCTTCTGCGCCCGCCATCCGTGCCGCCGTCGACGCGTCGGTCCCCCTGGTCGTCCAGGGGGACCGTTCGCATGGTGCCGTCCCGTGGCGGCGGGGCCACGTCGTTCGCTGCTGCCGGCCCGCCGCGAGGGCCGCACCGCGGCGTCGCGCCCGGCGACGCCGCGCGCGACGGCATGCGGTAGCATCCCGAACGAGACGCTTTGGATTCCTGGGAGGTCCGCATGACGACCCCGACCACCGACCCCGCCGCCCGCGCGGCCCACGCCCCGAGCGACCCGCTCGACCGCATCACCTTCAGCCGCGCCGGTGCCGAGAAGGCCGCCGAGCTGCTCGCGACCCAGCCGGCGGACGCCGCGGTCCGCGTGTACGTCAAATCGGGCGGCTGTTCCGGCTACAGCTACGGCATGGCGATCGACGACCACGCGGGCGACGGC
>JARGGE010000597.1 GCA_029210865.1 Trueperaceae bacterium | reverse complement strand
CGGCGCGCGTGGCGAGCGGTTCGGCGAAGGGTGGCCGGCGCCCGCGGCCGAGCGCGACCCAGGCGGCGCGCACGTCGGTCACGGTCGGCCACGCCGTGGCGCTGCGCTCGATTGCCGCGAGCGCGCGCTCGTCGGCGTCCACCCAGACCTCGCCCGCGGCCAGCGCCGCGCGCACCGCGGCGAAGGGGTCCTCGGCGTCGGGATCGACGGCGACCGCGGTGCCCGCGCCAGGGCCACGGCGGACGCGCGGGGGCGTCGCGGACTCGGTCCCCTCGAGCGCGAGCGCGCCGGCGAGGCGAACCGCGGTGGCCTGGAACTCGACGGTCGTGCGACCGTTCCACTCGTTCGTCACCAGGGTGGCCGCCGCGTCGAGCGCGGGCGCGTCGGCGAGGGCGTCCGCGAGCCCGCCCAGGCGCCAGGCGACGCCCTTGACCTCGTCGCCGGTGGCGCTGCCGAGCCGCAGCTGTAGGTGCGCGCCCGCGTGGCCGACCGCCCGCGTCGAACGCGGCGCGCCACGGAGCAGCACCGTGGGTGCCGCGTGCCCCTCGCCGTACGGTTCGAGCGCCTGGAGGGCGGCGTGGAGGTCGTCGCCCACCTCGTCGAGCCCCACGATCGCGTCGGCGACCACGGTGGGCACCGGCGTCGGGTGGTCGGCGACGTAGGCGAGGACGGCGCCGCGGAAGGCGTCGAAGGCCTCCATCCGGAGCGCGAAGCCGGCAGCCGCTGGGTGCCCGCCCCAGCGCTGCAGGTGCTCGGCGGCGGCGGCGAGCCCGCCGACCGCGCTGATCCCGGGGATCGAACGAACGCTCCCCTTGCCCTGCGCGGCGATGTACACGGGCTTGTAGAAGCGTTCGAGCAGCTGGCTCGCCACGATCCCCATGACGCCGGGGTGGCCCTCGGGGTCGGCGAGCACGATCGCGGGGGCGTCGGGGTCGACCGAGGGCAGGAGCCGCTCGAGCATGGCGTCCTGGACGGTGCGGCGATCGCGGTTGCGCTGGTCGAGCAGGGTGGCGAGCTCGAGCCCGCGCCGTTCGGACGCGGTCGTCAGCAGCTCGAGCGCCAGCTCGGCTTCGCCCAGGCGGCCCGCCGCGTTCAGGCGCGGCCCCAGCACGAAGGCCACGTCGCGCGCGGTCGGGGTGCCGCGCAGGCGCGCGAGCTGGCCTATTACCACGCCTATGTCGGCCATGGCACCGAGGCGTCGATCACGCTGGCCAAGATGATCCTCGACCGCGCGCCCGCGCATATGTCGAAGGTGTATTTCGGCCTCAGCGGCTCGGACGCGAACGAG
>JARGGE010000596.1 GCA_029210865.1 Trueperaceae bacterium | reverse complement strand
CTTCGGCCTGGCGCTGTACGTCGCGCCGGGGATCGAGTTCGAGGGCGTCGAGGCGCTGGTCGATGGCGTCGAGGTAGCGCGGGTAGTCGGCCAGTCGGTCTGTGTGGATGTCGGCGACGAAGCCGTCGTAGACCAGGTCGGCCGGCCACAGCTCGCGCCCGGGGCCGCCGGCCGACGCGCCGCCGGTCACGCCGCGGCGGCGGCGAGCAGAGCGGCCACGTCGGGCCGCCGCACGATCCGGTACAGGCTGTCGCGCTGAGCGGGCACGAAGCCCGCGTCGACCACCTGGCGAACGATCTCGCGCTCGGCGGTCGCGCGATGGCGCGCCCCCGCCTGCGACACCACGTTCTCCTCGAGCATGGTCGAGCCGTAGTCGTTCGCGCCGAAGAAGAGCGCGGTCTGCGCGACCTTGTGGCCCATCGTGGGCCAGGACGCCTGGAAGTTGACGACGTTGTCGAGGAACAACCGGCTGATCGCCAGGTTGCGCAGGTACGCGGTGGCGTCGGCACCGGGCGCCTTGCCCTCGATGCGCACGCCGCTCGTCTGCAGCGTCCACGAGATGAAGGCTGAGAAGCCGTTGCCGTGCGAGGCGAGCGCGCGGTCCTGGGCCTCGCGCACCCGCAGCATGCTGGCGATGCGCTGCGCCGGCGTCTCGCCGAAGCCGATGACCATCGTCGCCGTCGTGTACAGCCCGAGCACCTGGGCGTCGGCCATGATGGCGATCCAATCGTCGCTGCCGATGCGCGCGGGCGAGACGTGCTTGGCGTGGCGCACCTCGTCGACGAGCATCTCGCCGCCGCCGCCTGGGAGGCCGTCGAGCCCCGCCGCCTGCAGCTCGGCGAGCACCTCGCGCGGCGTCATCCCCGTCGCCTTCCCCATCCCCTTGACCTCCTCGGGGCTGAAGGCCTCGAGCCGCAGCGTCGGATGCCGGCGCTTGAGCTCCACCAGCAGGTCGGTGTACCAGGAGAACGGTAGGTAGGGGTTGACGCCCCCCTGCATGAGCACGCGGGTGCCGCCCACCTCTTCGAGCTCGCGCAGCTTGGCCGAGATCGCGTCGATGTCGAGCACGTAGGCCTCGTCCTGACGGCGCGTGCGGTAGAAGCCGCAGAAGGCGCAGCCGACGTTGCAGACGTTCGAGTAGTTGACGTTGCGGTCGATCAGGTACGTGACGACGTCCGGGTCGGTGCGCGCCAGACGTACGTCGTGCGCCGCGCCGGCGAGCTCGAACAGCGGCAGGTCGTGCAGCGCGACCCCCTCGTCAGGGGTGAGGCGCGCGCCCGAGGCGGCGCGGTCGGTGAG
>JARGGE010000595.1 GCA_029210865.1 Trueperaceae bacterium | reverse complement strand
CTCCGCGCCCGCCAGGACGTCGCTCATCGGTTCCTCCTCACCGCCCCCGCCGCGACCGCGTGCGGCCGGTCGGGGCGGCGTCGGGCGCGTTCGACACGCTTCGCGGTTGACACGCGCGTCGGGCCACCGTACGCTCCGAGTCCTCTGGTCATACCACCTGACCGCAGCGGAGGGAACCACCCCGAGAGGAGGCCCGCCATCGCGACCTCGCCCCCCGACCGCCCCGCCGCCTTCGAGCCGGTCGCGCGCGTGTCGCTCCCCGACGCGGTCTCCGACCGCCTGGCCGGGCGCATCCTCGACGGCGAGCTCACGGCCGGCGACCGCCTCCCTGGCGAACGCGAGCTCGCCGAGCAGCTCGGCGTCAGCCGCATCGTGGTGCGCGAGGCGCTCGGCCGGCTGCAAGCGCGCGGGCTCATCGAGATCCGCCCGGGCGTCGGCGCCTTCGTGGTGCCCATGCCCGACCACAGCGTCACCGAGCCCCTGGGGCTCTACATCCGCCGCCACGGCGTCGGCCACGCCCACCTGTTCGAGGTGCGACGCGCGCTCGAACCGCAGATCGCCGCCGCGGCCGCGCGTCGCCGCGACCCGCGCGCGCTGGCGACCCTCACCGCCATCCAGCGCCGCACGGCCGCCGCCGCCGCCGACCTGGCCCGCGCGACCCCGAGCCCTGCCGACGACCCCCGCGACGACGTCCAGGCGGACGAGGCGCTCGAGGCCTTCGCCTGGGCCGACCTCGCCTTCCACCTGCACCTGGCGCAGGCGAGCGGCAACCCGCTCTTCGAGCTGCTGCTGGTCCCGCTGGTCGAACCGCTCCTGGAGGTCCGCCGCGCGGGCGCCCGCCGCCCTGGCGCCGCCGAACGCGCCACCTCCGAGCACGCGGCGATCCTCGAGGCGGTCACGGCGGGTGACGCCATGGCCGCCGCCGCAGCGATGGCGCGCCACCTCGACAGCGTCGCCACCCTGCTCCGCCCCGACGGCACCCCACCCCCCACGGAGGTCCAGCCATGAGCCCGATCGACGAGACCCGACGCCAGCACATGATCGAGGCGGTGCGCGCCTACTTCGAGGCCTGCAACGCCGCCAGCCGCGAGCGCTTCGCCGACGTGCTCGCCGAGGGCTGCGTGCACTACTTCCCGCCGCTCGCCGGCAGCCCCTACCGCGGCCGGGACGCGATCGCCGACCTGTGGATCGGCTTCGTCCGCGCGAAGGGCTCGACCTGGACGATCGACCGGCTGGTGTGCGACGGCGCCGAGATCTGCGTCGAGTGGACGCACTTCAAGCCGCAGGCGGGCGAGCACATCCGCG
>JARGGE010000594.1 GCA_029210865.1 Trueperaceae bacterium | reverse complement strand
CCGGTCTTCGCTGGGCGGAGCCTAGCCCGCAGGCGGGCCCCGCCGCACGGGACAGGACGGACTTCAGGGAGACTTCAGCGACGGGGGGTCTCCTGTGCTCAGGAGGAACCACCCATGAACCGAGCCTTCCGCACCCTCGCCCTCACCCTCGCCACCGCCCTCGCCTTCACCGCCTTCGCCGAGATCGACCTCGACTTCGGCATCTACGACGGCGATCTCCTCGTCGGCAAAGGCGAGCTCGAGGTCGAGAACGACGACCGCAAGCTCGAGATCGAACTGCTCGCCGGCTACGAGGGCGTCGTGAGCTTCACGCTGCCGGCGGCCGGTGGCGGGACCGTCGAGTACTTCGGCACGGTCGGCCCCGATGGCTTGAAGCTCCTCGGCTTCGCCGACCTGGCCGCGTTCGCCGCCGAGTTCGGCGAGGGCCTGTCCGTGGTCGTCACCTACGACGACTCGATCCGCGACGACGACCTCTTCGGCGACGACGACGCGAACCGCGACGACGATGACGACGACGGCGATCGCGACGACGACTACGGCCGCGGCGATGACGACGACGACGGCGATCGCGACGACGACGATGACGATGGTGACGACGATGATGACGACGACGATGACGACGACGACGGCGAAGACGACGACGACGGCGAAGACGACGACGATGACTGAGCGAACCCCGATCGCTCGCTGACCGTTCGCCGTGCCGGGGTCGACGACCTCGGCACGGCGCCGTCGCGCGCCGACCGAACCACCCGCCCTGGCTCGCACCGCGTCCGCGTCGCGCTCCGCGAGCCGCCACGCCCGGTGTAGCCTGAAAGGACCCCATGATTCGCCGTTTCGTGCGCACGCTCCTCGCCGCTCTGGTGCTCGGCCGCGATCCCGACGAGGCCGCTTGGTCGCCGGTGCCCGGCATGGAGCTGCTGCTCACCGACCTTGGCGCGCGTTCGCTCGTCGGCTACGGCGTCGCCGACGACGCGAGCCTGCGCGTGGAGCTCGCCGTCGATCGGGCCCGGCTGCAGGTGCTGTGGGCCCTCCCGGGCGGCGACGTGCGCAGCCTCGTCGGCGAGCTCGCGGACGGCCGGGTCTGGTTCTGGGACGCGGGCCGATGGCAGGACCTCGCCAGCGTGCTCGCGGCCGACGGGTACGAGCTGGTGCTGGACCTCGCCGACGGCCGTTCGCTGACCGTGGCGCCGGCCTCGCCGGAGGATTACGAACGGCTGGGGATGATGGCTGATGCGCTGGCCCTGAATCTGGAAGTCCGGGTCGACCGCAGCGTGTCGCCCGCGGTGATCAGGATCACTTCCGACCGTG
>JARGGE010000593.1 GCA_029210865.1 Trueperaceae bacterium | reverse complement strand
GACCTCGGCGGTGAGCGTCGCCAGCCCCTCCTGCAGGTCGAGGCGCTGGCGGGCGAGCTCGGCAAGGTCGGCCGCGGCACGGTCGCGCTCGCCGATGCGCGCGCGCAGGCTCGCGTCGGTGGCGCCCAGCGAGCGCGTGATCGCCTCGATCTCGGCGCGGCGCGCCTCGAGCAGCCGATCGCCGGCCGCGATCTCGGCCTCGAGCCGCTGCCGTTCGCTGGCGTCGACCTGGGCGGGGGCGGTGGGGAGCGCGAGCAGCAGCGTCAGGAGGACGAGCATCCCCAGCGCGCGGCGGGGGCGGCGACGAGCGCGGGGCCCGCGCGGCGCCGGCGGGGTCACGACCGCTCGCGCAGGTGCTGCGAGACCGAGATGGCGCTGCCCACCAGGCCCACCAGCAGGGCCAGCGCGGCGAGCAGCACCGCCACCTGCCCCAGCAGCGCGCCGTCGCGGACGAAGGGGACGAAGGGCAGCTGTGGCGCCAGCCGCGCCACCACGATCTGGTAGGCGGGGATCGTGAGGCCCAGGGTCACGACCGCGCTGATCAGCCCGAGCATGAAGCCCTCGATCAGGAAGGGCGCGCGGATGAAGCCGCGCGTGGCGCCGACCAGCCGCTGCACCTCGATCTCGGCCTCGCGCGCCTGGATGGCCGCGCGGATCGAGTTGACGATCGCGAAGAGCGCGGAGCTCAGGAGCACCACGATCAGGATGACGCCCACCACCCGCAGCGCGTCGCTCACGGCCAGGAAGGTGTTCACGGCGTCGCTGCCGTCCTCGACGTCGGTGACGCCGGGCAGCTGCTCGAGGCGCAGGCGCACGATCGCGGTCTGGCCGGGATCGAGCAGGCGCATGCGCAGCGTGTCGGGCAGCGGGTTGTCGACGAGCGAGGCGGCGGTCGCGAGGCTGGGGAGGTCGGCGACCAGGTCGGCGAGCGCCCGGTCCTTGCCGATGAAGGCGACCTCGACCACCTCGGGCCAGGCGCGCACGGTCTCGAGCAGGCGGCCGCGGTCGGCCGTGTCGGCGAGGTAGGCGGTGACCTCGAGCTCGCCCTGGAGCGCTGCGAGCACCTGGTTGAGGTTCAGGCTCACGAGGCTGAAGCCGGCCAGGATGGTCAGCGACAGGGTCATGGTGGTGATCGTGGCCACGCTCGCCACCCAGTTGCCCCGGATGGCGCGCATGGCCTGCCCGAGCGCGTAGCTCACGCTCGCCTCGCAGCGCGCGCGAGCGCGTGGGGGACGGGTCGGCGGGGCCGCATCGCCCCGAGGGTACACCAGCGCCGGCGGCCGTGGGTGGGCGGGCGGGGCAGCGGGCGAAGTGGC
>JARGGE010000592.1 GCA_029210865.1 Trueperaceae bacterium | reverse complement strand
GCCTCGACCCGCTCGACCCCGAGCCCGAGCGCCTCGGTGAGGTCGCGCGCACCGCCGATGCCGGTGCGGAAGGCGTTCGCCCCCCAGTCGATCAGGAAGCCGTCCTCGACGGTCGTCCGCAGCTGCCCCCCGGCGACCGCCCCGGCCTCGAACACGTCGAGCTCGAGCGGCGTCCCCTGCGCCCGCGCGAGGGCGCGCAGGGTGGTGGCGGCGGTCAAGCCGGCGAGGCCGCCGCCGACGACCGCGACCCGCGTCATCGACAGCCCTCGCCGGTGGAGCGCCGACGGCGTCGCAGGGCGGACGGGGTTCGAGCCGTGAGGGCCTCCGGTGGTACGCGACCCACGTCGGTCAGACCGTGCGCGAGAAGGTGGGTTTGGGCGCGCCCTGGTGGCGCTCCAGGTAGGCGTCGAAGGGCATGCAGACGTTGCGGACGAAGAGCCGACCGGTCTCGGTCACGTCGATCGCCTCGGGGGTACGGCGCACGAACCCGTGGGCGACGGGCCCTGCGTCGAGCTCGGCGAGGGCGCTGGCGAACGTGGTCGCGAAGTCGACGCCGTGGCGCCGCTCGAGCGCGCGCACGTCGAGGTGGAAGTTGCACATGAGCTGCTGGATGACGTCGCGGCGCAGCTCGTCGTCGCGGCTGCGCTCGAAGCCGCGCTCGACCGGCAGGACGCCACTCCGGATCGCGTCGCGGTAGCGGTTGAGCTTCTTGGTGTTCTGCGCGAACGCCCCCTCGAGGTCGCCGATCGCCGACACGCCGAAGCCCACCGAGTCCTCGGCCGGGTGCGTGGTGTAGCCCATGAAGTTGCGGTAGAGCGCGCCGGCCGCCGCCGCCTGCGCGAGCCCGTCGGTCGGCAGCGCGAAGTGGTCCATCCCGATCTGCACGTAGCCCGCGGCGGTGAACAGGTCGTAGGCGATGCCGAACAGCTCGAACTTGACGTCGCGCGGCGGCAGGTCCTCGGGGAGGATCCGGTTCTGGTTGGCCTCCTTCCACGGGACGTAGGCGTAGGAGTAGACGGCCACCCGGTCGGGGCGCAGCGCCAGCGTCTGCTGGACGGTCTCGCGGAACGAGGCAGGCGTCTGGCGCGGCAGGCCGTAGACCAGGTCGAAGTTGATCGAGGGGACGCCCAGCTCGCGGAAGCGCCGGTGCAGGTCGCGCGTCTGCTCGAAGGTCTGGAAGCGGTTGATCGCCTCCTGCACGCCGGCGTCGAAGTCCTGCACGCCCATCGAGACGCGATTGAAGCCGAGCTCGACGAGCAGCGCCGCCTGCTCGGGGGTGGTCACGCGCGGGTCGACCTCGATCGCCACCTCGGCGTC
>JARGGE010000591.1 GCA_029210865.1 Trueperaceae bacterium | reverse complement strand
GAGGAGCGGCAGCACGCCGGCGGCCCGTCGCGGCCGCGAGCCCGGGATGCTCAGAATCGCTCCGGATGCAGGCGCCTGGCCAACGACCAGGCCGCCTCGGCGAGGCGGGGCCCCGGCCGCGACAGCGCGTCGACCTCGGCCTGGGTGAGCTCGACCACGCGGCCGTCGACCACCGCACGCAGGGCGCCCCACCCCGGGCGCGCGGCGACGCTGGCGGCGGTCACGCCGTACGGCGCGTCGAGCAGGAGGACGACCATCGGGTCCG
Source organism: Trueperaceae bacterium (assembly GCA_029210865.1). Lineage (GTDB taxonomy): Bacteria > Deinococcota > Deinococci > Deinococcales > Trueperaceae > JAABTL01. The sequence goes on along the minus strand of JARGGE010000591.1, from coordinate 1,072 downwards.
CCGCGACGACGAACTCGGGGTCGACCTGCGGGTAATCGCCCAGGCTCGCGTCCAGGATGTGGGCACCCCCCGCCAGTTCGACGAGCGCGCCGACGAGCGAGGTCGGCCCGGCGGCGTACGGCGTGGCGTCGATCTCGACGAAGACCGTGGGCCGCTCGGCCCCCGCGACGGCGGCGCGGACGTCGGCGAAGCCCTGCGCCAGCTCGGCGCCGAGGGCCTCCGCGGCCGGCGCGAGGCCGAGCAGGGCGCCCAGGTCGGCGAGGTACGGCGCGAGGTCGTCCAGCCGCTGCGGGGTGCCGGCGTAGACGGCGATCCCGAAGGGCGCGAGCGCCTCGGGCAACCCGGTGAAGGCGTCGGCGAGCACGAGGTCGGGGGCCGCGGCGACGATCGCCTCGAGGTCGGGCGTGAAGGCCGTGCCGAACGAGGGCGCGGCGAGCGCCGCGGCCGGGGCGTCGCTGAGCGCGTCGCGGCCGACGAGCCGGTCGCACGCGCCGAGCGCGCAGAGCGTCTCGGTGTGGCTCGGCACCATCGACACCACCCGCAGGGCGGGGGCCTCGAGCACGACCTCGCGCCCGAGCGCGTCCACCACCCGGGCTTCCTGACCGAAGGCCGGCGAGGCCCACGCCAGGAGCGCGGCGAGCGACAGCACGGCGAGCGTGCGAAGGGCGACGGCCACGCGTCGCGGGGATCGGTTGGTGGTGGGGTGCATGCAAGGCCTCCAGAGGCTCTTGCGCTCGAAGGGCGACGGGTGCGTGCGGCGTGCGTCGAACGACCCGTCGGGCGGACGCGGACCAGGTCCGCGCGCGCCGTTCGCCCTCCCTCGTCCGCGCAAGAGATGCGGTGTCGTTCGCGGGCGGTGTTCGGGCTCCGGACGTCGGCGCCTCCGCATGCGGGGGCGACGCGTCCGTGACCGTTGCGGGACAGCGCCGGACTCTCACCGGCTTTCCCTCTTGCCCCTACCCGCGCCGAGCGCGAGCTGGGGTCACCTTCACCCTCGAATGGATCCTGCTGTCTCGGCTACACTCCCTGTGTCATACCTCCCGTCGAGTTGCCACCCGCCATTTGTTACTGT
>JARGGE010000590.1 GCA_029210865.1 Trueperaceae bacterium | reverse complement strand
CGAACTCGACGGTGGCGACCTCGACCGCCGCGACGAAGCGCTCGAGCGCCGCCTCGTCGTCGTAGGGCGCGACGATCGCGAGGTCGGCGAGCGCCAGCGCCGGGGCGTCCGCGACGTCGGACCAGACCGCCACCAGGTAGCCGAGCCGCCACGCCGCCTGCGCCCACATGCGGCCGAGCTGGCCGCCGCCGACCACGCCGACCCGCGCGCCCGGGAGCACCGGCGCCGGCGCGTCCGCACCGCTCGGGCGGCTCACGGCTCGAAGGCGTCGGCGGCGTCGAGCGGCTGCGCGAGCGCCTCGGTGGCCTGACGCGCGCGGTAGGCCTCCAGGCGCGCCGCCAGGGCGGGGTCGTGGAGGGCGAGGACGGCGGCGGCGAGCAGCGCCGCGTTCACGGCGCCGGCCTCGCCGATCGCCAGCGTCCCGACCGGGACGCCGCGCGGCATCTGCACGATCGAGAGCAGCGAGTCCAGCCCCTGCAGGTGACGGGAGGCGACGGGCACCCCGAAGACGGGCACGCGGGTGTGGGCGGCCAGCATCCCGGGGAGGTGGGCGGCGCCGCCGGCCGCCGCCACGATCACCTGGACGCCGCGCGCCGCCGCCTGGCGGCCGACGTCGGCGAGGCGTTCGGGCGTGCGGTGGGCGCTGACGATGGCGCACCCGTGCTCGACGCCCAGCTCGCCCAGCAGCGCGTCGGCGGGCGCCATGGTGGTCCAGTCGGAGCGGCTGCCCATGAGCACGAGGACGGCGGGCCAGCGTGGGGCGTCGAAGGGCTCGCGGGCGGTGGGGTCGGGGGCGTCGGTCACGGTCCCTCCTCGGGGCGCTGGGCGGGGTGGGTGGCGCGGGCGAGGCGGTCGGCGACGGCGCGCCAGGCGGCCACACCGGGCACCGCCTCGACCCACACCTCGCGCGCGCCCGTGCCGTCGAGCGCGCGGAGCGAGGCGTAGAGGACCACCGCGGCCGCGGTGGGATCGTCGGGCAGGGTCGCCCACGGGCCGGCGTGGCCCGGTGGCGGCGAGCGGCGCGCCAACACGGCGACGTCGCTCGGGGCTCGGTCGCCGGCCCCCTCGGCCACGCCGTGGGCCGGCGTGCGCGGCGCGTAGTGGCGCGCCAGGCTCCCGGGCACGCGCGCGCCCGCCTCCCCCGTCGCGGGCGTCGGGGCCTCGCCGAGCACCTCCGCGAGGGCGCGCTCGCCGATGTGGCCCGGCCGCCGGACGACGGGGCGCTCGCCGCTCAGGTCGACGATCGTCGACTCGATCCCCACCGCGCAGGCGCCCCCGTCCACGACCAGCAGCGCGTCGCCCCCGGGCGCGTGGGCGAGCTCGTCGACGACGTCGCTCGCGCGGGTCGGG
>JARGGE010000058.1 GCA_029210865.1 Trueperaceae bacterium | reverse complement strand
CGCCACGGTCGTCAGCTCCGGCTCCATCGCCGAGGCCCAGTCGACCTCGTCGAACGAGAGCAGCGACACCTGGCGGGGGACGTCCAGCCCGAGGGCGTGGATGGCGCGCATGGCGTGCAGCGCCATGTTGTTCGTGAGGCAGAACACGGCCGTGGGTGGCGGGTCGACGGTCAGTAGCGCGCGCGCGGCGGGGATCGCGTCGCGGGCTTCGAGGCCGGGGGTGGCGACCAGCCGCTCGTCCACGGACAGCCCGGCGTTGCGCAGCGCCTGGCGGAAGCCGGTGAGCCGCTCGCGGATGTTGCGCAGCTCGGTCGAGGTGGCCAGCGCCGCGATCCGCCGGTGCCCAAGCCCGACGAGGAAGCGGGTGGCGGCTTGGGCCGCGGCGACGTTGTCGACGGCGACGAGGTCGAAGGGAAGCGTGGGGCTGCCGCGGTCGAGGAAGACGGTGGGGAGGCGGCGGCGGCGCAAGTCGTCGGCGTAGGCGACGTCGTCGTCGCGGGGCGCGATGACCAAGCCGTCGACCTGGCGCGCCACCAGGGTGTCGACGCGCTGGCGCTCGACCTCGCGCCGCTCGTTGTTCGACACCAGCAGCACCTGGTAACCGGCGGCGTGGGCAGCGATGTCGATGGCGCGCACGACGCCGTTGAAGAAGGGGTTGGTGATGTCAGGAACGGAGACGCCGATCGTGTGGGTGCGTTGGTCGCGCAAGCTGCGGGCGACCGTGTTCGGCTGGTAGCCGAGCGCGTCCACGGCCCGGCGCACCTGATCGGCGAGCGGAGCGCTCACGGGCCGGCGGCCGGACAAGACGTTCGACACCGTCGCCGTCGATACGCCCGCAAGTTTTGCCACATCCTTGATCGTCGGCATGATGCTACCGAAGCAGCTTAGCATATCGGTTTACGACATGCGTTCCGAGCCAGGCGGGGGTGGGGCGCTGCTGCCGGCCACGCCCATGCCAGGGTCGCCGCCGGAGCGAGTGAGATCATTGACTAGCACGCATTCTGGGCGACGCGCGGTGTCTGCCGACGCCTCACGGGGCGTGGGCGCGCACTTGACGCCGGCGTAGAAAAACGATTAGCGTAACGGCACCGAACCAGACGCCGCCGGGCTACGGTGGCGCCGAACGGTCCTCGGCGTCGACCCTGGCGCCGCACACCGTCCGATCCGCGCACCCGTGTCGCGGTCGGCACCGGGGGCCTCCCCAGGCCGGATGGAGGGATTGTCGTGAGCACGCTCTACCAAGGCGCTTTGGACGAACTGGCGCAGGTCTTCGCCAAGGTCGATGACACCGCCGTCGACCGCGCCTGCGAGATGATCCGCGACGCCAAGCGCGTCGTGGTCTTCGGCGGAGGCCGCGAACGGCTGCAGATCATGGGCTTCGCCATGCGCCTCCACCACATGGGCCTCGACGTCGCGGTCGAGGGCGACATGACCACGCCGCCCGTCGGGCCGGGCGACCTCTTCGTCGTCACCGTCGGCCCGGGCGAGATCTCCACCGCGCTGGCGCTGCTGGACGTCGCCAAGGAGGCAGGCTCCAAGATCCTGTTCCTCACCGCCCAACCGCAGGGACGCGGCGCCGCCTACGCCGACTACGTGCTGACGATCCCGGCGCAGACGATGGCCGACGACCAGGGTCCGGCGAAGACCTCGGTGCTGCCGATGGGCTCGCTGTACGAGGGCGCCCTCTTCGTGCTGTTCGAGGTCATGGTGCTCAAGCTCATCGCGCTGACCGGGGTAACGCCCGAGCAGATGCGCGCGAACCACACGAACCTCGAGTGAGCGGAGGAGGACGACCTTGAGCGAAGCGGTGCAACCCGTCCTGTCGATGCGCGGCATCGACAAGTCGTTCGGCGGTCTGCGGGCGGTCATCGACGGCCACCTGGAGGCCCACGCCGGTGAGGTGCTGGCGATCGTCGGCGACAACGGCGCCGGCAAGTCGACCTTGATCAAGGTGCTCACCGGCGTCTACCAGGCCGACGCCGGCGAGATTCGGGTGGGCGGGCAGCCGGTCCACTTCCGCAACCGGCGCGACTCGATCAACGCCGGCATCGACGCCGTCTACCAGAACTTGGCCCTCGTCGACCTGCTGCCGGCGCCCGCCAACGTCTTCTTGGGCCACGAGCGGGTGGTCAAGGTCCTCGGCATCCCATTCCTCGACAACCGCGGGATGCGGCGCGAGACCGTTCGCATCCTCCAAGAGCGGGTCGGCGTGCACCTCGACGGGCTCGACCAGCCCGCGCTCAACCTCTCCGGCGGCCAGCGGCAGGCGGTGGCCATCGCCCGCGCGGTCAACGCCGCCGACCTCAAGGTGCTCGTGCTCGACGAGCCGGTCGCCGCGCTCGGTCCGCAGGAGACGAAGGCGACACTCGACCTCGTGCGCTCCGTGCGCGACAAGGGCATCGCCGTGATCATCATCAGCCACAACCTGGAACACGTGTTCGCGGTCGCCGACCGCGTGCAGGTGATGCGCGGCGGCCGCGTCGTCGGCGTGGTCAATACGGCCGAATCGACCAAGCACGAGGTCTTGGGCCTCATCGTCGGCGCAGAGACGGTAGAGGTGCTCGAGGCATGAGCTCTTTCACATTCCATCGAGGTGCCCCATGACGACAGCGACCGGCCCGGTGGCCCACCGCCGCCGCGAGCTCCCCTGGTGGAGCCGCTTCATCAACGTGCTCGGGCCGATGATCATGATCGTCGCGCTGTGCATCGTCATGGCGTTCGCGCAGCCGCGCTTCTTCGGCGTACCCAACCTGATGATCATCCTGCACGACATGGCGATCTACATGGTGCTGGGCATGGCGATGACGCTTGTGATCACGGCCCGCGGCATCGACCTCTCCATCGGCGCGGTCGCGGCTCTGTCGGCCGTCGTCATGGCGATGCTCATCAAGGACGGCGGCTGGAACGCCTACCTGGCGATGGCCGCCGCCGTCGGCATCGGCCTCGTCTGCGGCTTCGTCAACAGTGTGATCATCACCCGCATCCGCGTGCCCGACCTGCTCGCCACCCTGGCGATGGACCAGGTGTACCGCGGCATCGCGCTGGTGCTCGCCGCCGGCACCGTGCTGGCGCAGTTCCCGGACCCGATCCCCTTCATCGGTCGCGGCCGGCTGTTCGACACCGTCCCCGTGTCCGCGATCGTCGGCATCCTGGCGCTCCTGCTCGGCTTCGTGCTCTACAACTACACCTTCATCGGCCGCTATGCGGCGGCGATCGGCGGCAATAAGGAGTCCGCCATCCTGGCCGGCATCAATGTCGTGCGTCACAAGACCTACCAGTACGTCCTCATGGGCGGAGCCGCCGCGGTCGCCGGCATCCTGCTCACGGGCCGGCTCAACGCCGTGCAGGCGACGGTCGGCCAAGGCTTCGCGTTGCACACGATCGCGGCGGTCGTCGTCGGCGGCACGGTGCTGTTCGGCGGCCGCGGCACGATGGTCGGCACCCTCGTCGGGGTGACGCTGCTGTCCATGGTGACGAATGCCATGGTCATGCTGCGCTTCCCGTTCTTCTGGCAACTCGTCGCGTCCGGCGTGATCATCATCGCCTCGATCGGCTTCTACAGCTACATGCTCCGGCGCGACAACAAGGACAAGGAGGACTTCTGACCGCCCGTCCCACCCGCTCGTACGCCGGTCCGGTGCGCCCTGCCCGGACCGCACGCCCCGCGCGCCGCGGGCGACGCAGCCCCGGCCCGACTGGAGGAACACGGATGCATCATCAGCGCATCAAGACCCTCGTCACCCTGCTCGCTGCGGCGTTGCTCCTCGCCCAGGCGAGCGCCCAGCGCCTCCCGCTTGTCCCGCTCCCCGACGACGGCGAGCGAGCCTTCTGGTGGTACTACCAGGTGCAGGAAGAGGCGCCGCTGGAGGCGCTGCAGGCGGTCGTGGGCGCGCCGGCCACCCCGCTGGCGGTCACCGTCGACACGCCGGTCCGCATCGCCGTCATCTACCCCAGCCTCGACGTGTCCGACGCCTGGCTCAGAGGCTACCTCGCGATGGTGGCGCGCCTCGAGGAGATCGGCCTGCCGTTCGAGGCCGTGCAGTTCGCCTCCGGAATCAACGACCACGTCATGCAGGCCACCTACACCGAGCAGGTGATCAACGACGACTACGAGTACGTCGTCTACGGCCCGACGGAGCTGCTGATCAACGCCGAGAACATCCGCGACCTCGTCGCCGCCGGCAAGAAGGTCATCATCTTCACCTACGACCAGGTGCTGCAGACGCTGGGCGACGACCAGCCGCTCATGTACGCCGCCTTCTCGCACTACAACGGCTCGCAGATCAAGTGCGACTGGGTGCTCGAGAACCTCGGGACCTCTGGCTCGTACGCTGTCATGCGCGGCGTCCCCGGCCTGGTCGACGACCAGCGCTCGGGCGGCTTCATCGACTGCCTTGAGCAGAACTCCGACTGGAAGCTGGCCTACGAGCACTACGGCAACTTCGAGCGCGAGGGCGGCTTCAGCGGCAGCCAGCAGGTGCTGACCGCCTACCCCGAGGTCACCCTGATCCACAACGCCAACACCGCGATGGCGATGGGCACGCTCTCCGCCGTGCTGTCGATGAACGCGCTCGACCGCGTGACGGTCAGTGGCTGGGGCGGCACGGGCGACGAGCTCGATGCCCTCGTGCGCGGCGAGCTCGGCTTCACCCCCATGCGCATGGCCGACGACCTGGGCGTGGCGATGGCGGAGGCGATCCGCTACGACGTCGAGGGGCGCGCCGATGAGCTGCCGCTGGTGTTCCTCGGCCGCATGACGATCGCGACCGGCGACATGACCGAGGCCGAGGTCCTTGCCTTGCGCGAGGTGGCCTTCCGCTACACGGGTGTCGCGGCCCTGGAGCGCTGAGCGACGGCGGCTGACGATTCGCGCGACGCGTGACGACGACGGGTGGGGTACGCTTGAACCCCACCCGTCGCTTGCGGGGGGTGGCCGCGGCGGCAAGCACGCATCGATCGGGAACCCACGCGTCGTCGCCCTCCTCCGCCAGGCACCCCACACGCGCCGCGACGGCCACGACGCTTCGGAAGGGCACGCCCTGAACCACCCCGCGAACCCCACCACCCCCACCCTCCTCGGCCTCGACCTAGGCAGCTCCAGCCTCAAGGCGCTGCTCCTCGACCTCGACGGCCGCGTGCTCGCCGAGCGCAGCGCCGCCTACCCCACCCGCGCGCCCGCGCCGGGTTGGGCCGAGCAGGACCCCGACGACTGGTGGGCGGCCGCCGGCGAGGCGACCCGCGCTGCGTTGGCCGACGTCGCTGGCGCCGACGTCGTAGGTGTCGGCCTCAGCGGCCAGATGCACACGTTCGTCCTGCAGGGCGCCGACGGGGCGGTCGTGCGCCCGGCCATCACCTGGATGGACACCCGCGCCGCCGGCCTGCTCCGGAAGGTCGCCGCGAGGATCGACGCGGCCGGCCTGCGCGACGAGCTCGCCAACCCCGTCGTCCTGGGGCTGACGCTGCCGCCGCTGGCGTGGCTGCGCGAGCGCGAGCCCGAGGCGCTGGCCCGCGCCCGCACGCTGCTGCTCGCCAAGGATGCGCTGCGTTTCCGGCTGACGGGCGAGCCCGGCAGCGAGCCGACCGACGCGTCGGCGACCCTCATGTTCGACGTCGCCGGGCGGCGCTGGTCGACGGCCACGCTGGAGGTCTTCGGGGTCGATTCGGCGCTCATGCCGGCGCTCGGCGAGCCCGGTGCCGCCGCCGGCCGGCTGACCCCGGCAGCCGCGCGTCACCTCGGCCTGCGCGCGGGCGTCCCGGTGGCGTTCGGCGCCGGCGACCAGCAGGCCGCCGCGGTCGGCACCGGCACCGTGCGGCCCGGCCAGGCGCAGCTGATGGTCGGCACCGGCGCGCAGGCGCTGGTCGTCGAGGCGGCGGCGCCCGCGGGCGCGATCGCGGGCCTGCACGCGTTCTGCCACGCGCGCGGCTGGCTGCGGCAGGCCAGCGTCAACAACGCCGGCGTCGCGCTCGACTGGGCGCGGACGCTGCTCGGGCTCGCCTGGGACGACCTCTACGGTGCGATGGGCGACGCCCCGCCGGCGACGGCGCCGCTGTTCCTGCCCTACCTGACCGGCGAGCGCGCCCCGCTCATGAAGGGCCACGCCCGCGGCGGCTGGCTGGGGCTGGAGCCGGGCCACGACCGCGAGGCGCTGGCGTGGGCAGGCTGCGCAATGCGGCGTTCGCCCAGGCGGTCGCGGACGCCTCTGGCTCGACGCTCGAGCTCCTCGACGCCTCCGCCACCTCGGCGGTCGGCGCCGCGCTGCTCGGTGGCGTGGCGTGCGGCGCCTTCGCCGACCTCGACGCAGCGGTCGCGCACGCACCCCTCGCTATCGCGGCCACGGTGGCGCCGCGGCCCGAGCGGGCGGCCGCCTGGGCGGCCCTGCGCGAGCGGATCCACGCCCTCGACGCCCTGGGGCTGCACGAGGCGGTGGCCGGGCGCGAGGCGGCGACGGCCTAGTGCCGCAGGGAAGCGCGATCGGCATCGGGTGACCTGAACCGAGGAGGCGGCCGGTGGCGCAGCGCAGCGGCGACTGCTTCGCACGGGCTGAGCACGACCTCGGTCACGCGCGCGCGGCGGCCAGCGAGGCGCGCTTCGACTGGGCGTGCTTCGCCGCGCCGCGCGGGCCGCACCGCCGGCGCCGGCGCGCGCCGCCGCACGAACCGCACGACGCTCTTGTACGAGCCCGAGAAGCCGTGATCGCGCACCAGATCGTCGTACAGGCCGCGCACGCTCGCCGGCCGCTCGCCCTGCCCGCTCCAGTCCTGAGCCTCGATCCACTTCGCGATCGCGTCCTCGAACGGCGGGCACGCCTCGGACTGCTTCGTGCGGCCGTCCACCGCACCGGCGCGGCGGCGACCCAAGCGGTACCGGAGGGTGCTCTCGTCGACGCCGAGCTCCTTCGCGACCTGGCGCAGGCTCCTGCCCTTACCCACGAGCACCTCCACGCACACCAGCTCGCGCTCCGACAGCCTCGCCACGACGGCCTCCCGAGTACCGAGAGGTTACGCAGCCGAGCGCCGATCGAGTGCGGGAATCTGGGTGTCCCTTAAGCGCAACCGTACGGTGTCCCGTGACAGACGGTCCCAAGCCGCGTCCGACGGCGCCGGCCTGGTCCACCATCGGGCTGCCGGTGCCGGCCGACCTCCTCGTCTACGACGTCTCGGAGTGGCGAGCTCTCATGGCCAGCGGCGGTCGCATGGCACGAACGCTGCAGCGCGAGGCCCGTTGGTGGGTGGGCACGCCGCCCGACTGCGGCGCGCCCGATGACGCCTCCTGACGACCCGGCCTCTCTGTTACGCTGATGGGCCGTCGGCCGAGCGGGCGGCGCCCGTTCCCGAGGAGGCCCAGCCTTGGCCCACGTCGTCCCCGAAGCCCCGTTCAAGACCGCCGACGCGGAGGAACTGTACGCCGTCTCCTCCTGGGCGAGCGGCTACTTCGAGGTCGGCAGCGATGGCGACATGCACGTGCTGCAGCGCGGCGCCCAGGCCTCCGCGGTATCGATCCCCGCCATCGTCGAGGGGCTCAAGGCCGAGGGGCGCACGCTGCCGGTCATCCTGCGCTTCCCGCAGATCATCGAGGACCGGCTCGACCGCATCAACCAGTCGTTCCAGGCCTCGATCCGCGAGGCCGGTTACAAGGCGCGCTACCAGGGCGTCTACCCGATCAAGGTCAACCAGAGGCGCGTGGTCGTCGAGACGATCGCCGAATACGGCGCCCGCTACGCCACCGGCCTGGAGGCCGGCAGCAAGGCCGAGCTGGCGCTCATCCTGGTGCAGGACACCCACCCCGACGCGCTCATCTGCTGCAACGGCTTCAAGGACGACGACTTCATCCGCCTGGCGCTGTGGGGGCGCAAGCTCGGCAAGAACGTGGTCATCACGCTCGAGAAGCCGAGCGAGCTCGAGCGCGTGTTGCGCGTCTCGGCCGAGATGGACGTCGAGCCCGTGGTGGGCATCCGCTTCAAGCTGCACGCCAAGGGGGCGGGCCAGTGGGAGGCGTCGGGCGGCGACGAGGCGAAGTTCGGGCTCACGGCCACCGAGCTGATCCACGCGGTGGGCCGCCTGCGGGCGCTCGGCAAGCTCGGCGCGCTCCAGATGATCCACTGCCACGTCGGCAGCCAGCTCACCGACGTGCGCAAGATCAAGGTGGCGGTGCGCGAGGCGGCGCAGGTGTACGTCGACGTGGTCGGGATGGGCGCCGACGTCCGCTACCTGAACGTGGGGGGCGGGCTGGGCGTCGACTACGATGGCTCCAAGACGAACTTCTACGCCTCGGCGAACTACGGCCTGAGCGAGTACGCCGACACGGTCGTCTACACGATCAAGGAGACCTGCGACGATGGCGGCGCGCCGCACCCGATCGTCGTCACGGAGTCGGGGCGGGCGCTCACGGCGCACCACGCGATGATCGTGCTGCCGGTGATCGACGCGATCGGCCCGACCCGCGCCACGTACGAGCTCCCGCCCCTCGAGGGCGAGGTGCACGCGGTGGTGCGCGACATGCAGGAGCTCGCCAAGGACGTCAACCTCAAGAACTACCGCGAGGTGTTCAACGAGGCGGTGTCGAACAAGGACACGATGCACAGCCTCTTCGACCTCGGCTACGTCACGCTCCACGAGCGGGCGCACGTCGAGCAGCTCTACCACCGCACGCTGCTGCGGATCGCCAAGGTCGTCGAGCAGCTCGATTACGTCCCCGAGGAGCTCGAGGCGCTCCCCAAGCGGCTCGCCGACCAGTACGTGGTCAACTTCAGCCTCTTCCAGGGGATGCCCGACCACTGGGCGATCCAGCAGCTCTTCCCGATCGTGCCGCTGCACCGGCTGGCCGAGGAGCCGACGCGCGAGGCGACCCTCGTGGACATCAGCTGCGACAGCGACGGCAAGATCCAGAAGTTCATCGACCTGCGCGACGTCAAGTCGACGCTGCCGGTCCACGACCTGGTGCCGGGCAAGCCGTACTACCTGGGGGCGTTCCTCACCGGCGCCTACCAGGACGTGCTCGCCAACAACCACAACCTGTTCGGGCGCATGAACGAGGCGCACGTGCGCCTCGACGCCGACGGCGCCTGGCGCCTCGAGCGCTTCGTCAACGGCCAGAAGGCGCGCCGGGTGATCGAGAACATGGGCTACGAGACCCGCGAGCTGCACGGCTGGCTGCAGGACGAGATCCGCGAGGCGGAGCGCAGCGGCACCAAGCTCAGCGCCGACGAGAAGCGCGAGGTCACCGAGCTCTACGACGCCGAGCTGGTCGGGTACACCTACCTCGAGCAGGTGTGAGGCCGGCGCCGGTGCGGCGCGTAGGCTAGGGCCATGCGCGCCCGCGCCCGTCCCCCGGTTCCCGTCGCCGTCGGCCTCGATGGCCGGTGGGCCGCGCCTTGGGTCCTCGCGGCGGCGCTGATGGCGAACGGCGCCTTCGTGGCGTCCGCGTCCGCGACGCCGCTCGCCGGCGACGCGTTCGGCGCGGTCCGTGAGGCGGGCGCCGCGTCCGGGCGGCCCGTGGCCAGCGGGCTCCTGATCGCCCCCCACCTCACGGGGCCCGGCACCCCGTTCCAGCCCCGGGAGGCCCGGCCGTCCGACCTGGGCTTCGGCACGTACGCCGTCGCCGCGGACGGCGCCTGGACCTACCGCCTCGATGACGCCCACCCCGCGGTCGACGCCCTGCCGGCCGGCGCGGCGCTCGAGGACCGCTTCGTCGTCCGCGCGGTCGACGGGACCGAGGCAGTGGTCGCGATCCTCGTCGTCGGCGCGAACGACGCGCCCGTGGCCGGGCCGTTGCCCGACCGCAGCGCGGCCGACGGCGAGGCGGTGCGCGTCGAGCTCGCGGCCGCCTTCAGCGACCCCGACGCCGGTGACGGCCTGCGCTTCGCGGCCGTGGGGCTGCCCGCCGGCCTCGCGATCGAGCCCGGGACCGGCATCGTCGCGGGCGTGCTGGCCGCCGACGCCTCCACCGCCAGCCCGTTCGCCGTCACCGTCACCGCCCGCGACCTGGCGGGCGCCGAAGCGTCCGCCGGCTTCGCCTGGACCGTGGTCAACGTGCCGCCGCGGGCGGTCTCCGACGGCTACGCGACCGACGCGCGCACGCCGATCCGCATCGCCGCCCCGGGGGTGCTCGCGAACGACGTGGCGCCCGATGGCGACGCCCTGCGGGTGGTCGCGGTCGGCGGCGAGCCGGACGGGGTCGGGCGGCCCCGGCCGGGCAGCTACGGCGGGTCGTTCACGGTCGCCGGCGCCGGCGCGCTGGCGTTCGATCCCGGCGACGAGTTCGCCTCGCTGCGTCCGGGGCAGCAGGTCGCCACCGCGGTCGCGATCGCGGTGGGCGATGGTGAGGGTGGCGAGGACGTCGTCGCCGTGACGGTCCTGGTCGCTGGCGTGAACGACGCGCCGGTGGTGGCGGGTCCGGTGGTGATCGAGGTCGTCGACGGCCCCGCGCGCCACGCGGTCGAGGTCCCGACCGTGGCGCTGACGGCCGCCGACCCCGACCACGCGGCCGACGAGCTGGTGTGGCGCACCATGGACGTCCGCGGCCGCTCCGGGGTCTGGCGGCTCGCGAGCGACGGCACTGGCCGCTACGAGGTCGATGCCGCCGCCGTCGACGCCTTGCCCGCCGGCGGGCTCGGGGTGGACGCCTTCGAGGTCGCCGTCGCCGATCCGCTCGGCGCGACCGGCGTCGGGACGGTCTCGGTGCGGGTGGTCGGCGCGAACGACGCGCCGGTCGCCCAGGACGCGGCCGCGACCGTCGTGGCCGCGGCGCCGCCGCTCGCTGGCCGGCTGCTCGCGGAGGACCCGGACGTCGGCGATGCGCCGACGTTCGCCCTCGTCGACGCGGCGCCCGACGGCTTCGCGCTGGCGGACGACGGCCGCTGGACCT
>JARGGE010000589.1 GCA_029210865.1 Trueperaceae bacterium | reverse complement strand
CGAAGCCTCGTTGCGCTCGTGGGCGGCGCGCGTTGGGCCGGGCGCGGTGCGGTTCACCGACGCGCTCTTCACGTCGCGCGCGCACCCGCATCAGGCGATGAGGTCGTGCCTGGGGGTGCTGCGGCTCGGCAAGCGCTACGGCGACGTTCGGCTCGACGCGGCGTGCGCGCGGGCGCTGGCGCTCGGCTCGGTGACCTTCAAGAGCGTCGACGCGATCCTCAAGAACCACCTCGACGAGCAGCCGCTGGAGACCCGCCCGGAGGCGCCGTTGCCGAAGGCGGCGCACGAGAACGTGCGCGGCGGCGAGTACTTCGCGACCACCCCGCGCGCGCGGGACGACGGGGCCGCACCGGCCGGGGGCGCCGCATGCTGACGCACCCGACCCGCGAGAAGCTCCACAGCCTGCAACTGCGCGGGATGGCCGCCGCGTTCGACGACCAACTCCGCACACCCGAGATCGCGACCCTGTCGTTCGAGGAGCGCCTCGGCCTGCTGCTCGATCGCGAAGAGACCACGCGCGCCGATCGGCGCCTCAAGACGCGCTTGACGCAAGCGAAGCTGCGCGTGAACGCGAGCCTCGAGGACATCGACTACCGCGCGAAACGGAACCTCGACCGCAACCTCGTCCTCGAGCTCGGCTCCTGCTCCTGGATCGCGCGGCACCACAACCTGGTGATCGCCGGCCCGACCGGCGTCGGCAAGACCTACCTCGCCTGCGCCCTCGCGCACAAGGCCTGCCGGGAGGGCTACAAGGCCCTCTACCAGCGGCTGCCGCGGCTGCTGCACGAGCTGGAGATCGCCAAAGGCGACGGCCGCTACCGAACGATGCTCGCCAGCTTGCAACGAATCGATCTGCTGGTGCTCGACGATTGGGGCGTGACGCCGCTCTCGGACGCGAACCGACGCGACCTCCTCGAACTCCTCGACGACCGCTACGCCACCTGCTCGACGCTCATCACCAGCCAACTGCCGGTCGCCGCGTGGCACGAGTACCTCGCGGACCCAACCCTCGCGGACGCGATCCTGGACCGGTTCGTGCACAACGCCCACCGGCTCGATCTGCGCGGCGACAGCATGCGCAAGAGCCGCAACCCGTTGACACGCGACGCCGCCACCAGCGAAGGTTGACGCACCCGCCTACCCCCCAGGGGGGAGGGCGGCCGCGATCGCCCGGAATGGGCGGCCGGAATACGCCGGAACACCCGGCCGGATAACACCGGAATCGGCGGCCGAATTAGCCGGAATACCCAGTAGTCGGTCGGGGTGAAGGATGCTGAGCTGGGCCCGTCGATTTCTTTGTGTGTGGTCTGATCCGGTTGTCGCTTCCCACGAGACTGGAGCCCCATCTTGAGCATCG
>JARGGE010000588.1 GCA_029210865.1 Trueperaceae bacterium | reverse complement strand
CGGTCAGCCTTTGGGACATTTGGCAACCCCTCCAGCGGCCACGTCTACGGCCGCGAAGCGGCGGCCCTGGTCTCCGCGGCCCGGCAGCAGGTGGCGGGCCTGCTCGGCTGTGACGCCGACGAGGTGATCTTCACGGGTGGCGGCACCGAGAGCAACAACCTGGCCCTGCGGGGCATCGCCCGCGCCCGCCGGGATCGCGAGGTCGATCGCCACCCCTTCGCCGTCGGGGAGCGCCGTCACCTCCGCCGTCACGGGGACGACGTCGCCGCTGATCGGGGTCTCGAACTGGAGCGTCACCGCCGCGGCGGGCGCGCTCGCCGCGCGCCTCGTCGAGCCGCAGCATCGCTGCCTCGTCGAGCTTCAGGCCGTAGAGCCCCTCGAGCGCGTCGAGCGCCTCGAGGTGGCGCAGCGCCGGCGCGACGCGCGCCTCGGCGAGGGTGAGCTCGAGCTCGGCGCGCAGCCGCTGCCCCGAGACGTTCGCGACCACGCTCGGGCGCAGCGAGACCCGCGCCTTGGCGGCGGCGTCGTCGTCGAAGCGCAGCCCCAGCCGCCCCGCCAGGCGCGCGCCGCGCACCAGCCGGGTGGGGTCCTCGACGAAGGAGAGCGGGTGCAGCACCCGCAGGCGCCGCGCCTCGAGGTCGGCCAGGCCGCCGAAGGGGTCGCGGAGCTCGGGCGGCCGTGGGTGCACCCGCACCGCGAGCGCGTTGACGGTGAAGTCGCGGCGCGCCAGGTCGGCGGCGAGGTCGCCCTCGCGCACCACCGGCAGCGCGCCCGGGTAGTCGTAGGCCTCGGCGCGCGCGCTCGCGAGGTCGAGCACCAGCCCCTGCGGCAGCGTCAGGCTGGCGGTCCCGAAGGTCTCGTGGACCGCGAGATCGCCGCCGAGCCGCTCGCGGAGCGCGCGCGCGAGCGCCTCGGCGCCGGCGCCCCCTTCGACCACCACGTCGAGGTCGTGGTACCCCACCCCCAGCAGGCCGTCGCGGACGGTCCCGCCCACCAGGTACAGGCGCGCGGCGCCTGCGACGTCGGCCGCCGCCGCCAGCAGCTCGCGGGCGCCGTTGGGCAGCGAGGCCCAGACCCGCTCGGCGTGGTCGCGCGGCCGCGGCCGCGGATGGCGCGCGCGCACCAGGTCGGTGCGGGTGACGATGCCGATCAGCTCCTCGCCGTCGACGATCGGCACGCGGCCGACATCAAAGGTCAACACCAGCGTCTCGAGCTCGGCGAGGGTGGCGTCGGGGCCGGCCGTGCGCGCGGGGCGGGTCATGAAGCCCGACACCGGCGCGTCGCCCAGGTCGTGGCGCAGCGCGTCGGAGAGCAGCCGGCGCACCGGCACCGTGGCTTCACGTGGAACACCGTTCACGGTGACGGTGAT
>JARGGE010000587.1 GCA_029210865.1 Trueperaceae bacterium | reverse complement strand
AGGGACTCCAAGATCGCCAGAAGCGGCCGGTAGCAGCTTCACGATGGTGTCGACCAGTTCGCTGCTGGTATACGGCCTGGCCAGGAACGTGTCGCAGCCGGCGTCCAGGGCGGCGGCCTGCTCGCGCGGCGCGACGTCATCGTCGAGGCGAAGGTCGGCTCGTCCGCGGCGGGGCACGAACCGGGCTCGGCGAGCCACCACCCCGAGCGCGCGGGGGTCGTGCGCACCTACGCGCCCGTGGGCCACCGCCACGAGGCCGAGGTGCGGCAGGCGTTCCCGGGCGTCGCCCCGCACCTCACGGCGACCGCCGTCGAGCGGGTGCGCGGCATCCAGGTGACCGCACATGCGTGGCTCCACGACGGCAGCAGCGAGCGCGACGTGCAGGCGGCGCTCGCCGACGCCTACGCGGACGAGCCCTTCGTCCGCGTCGTGTCCGCGCGCAAGGGGATCCACCGGGTCCCGGACCCCAAGGTCCTCGACGGCAGCAACTGGTGCGACGTCGGCTTCGCCCTCGACCGCGACTCCGGGCGCCTGGTCATGATGGCGGCGATCGACAACCTGGTGAAGGGGACGGCCGGCCACGCGCTCCAAGCGCTCAATGTGGCGATGGGGTGGGGCGAGCGGGACGGGCTCGGGTTCCCCGGGCTTCACCCGTGACCTCGGCGGCGCCGCGCCGCGTCGCGGCGTCCGACGCGCGCCGTGTGCTGGTGGCCCACCACCTGCGGCGCGGGACGCTGGCCGAGGTGGTCGAGCGGCTCGGCACGGTCCAGGTCGACCCCCTCGCGCCGATGGGGCGGAACCACGACCTGGTGCTGCAGGCCCGCGTCGACGGGTACCGCATCGACGACTGGCACGGCCCCGCCTACCGCGACCGGCGCTGGCTCGACGGCTGGGACAAGCAGGCGTGCCTGACGCTTGCGGAGGACTGGCCGGCGCGACGGCTCTTCTTCGAGCGCTTCGCGGAGCGCTGGCATCCGTTCCTCGAGGAGCACGCCGATGCGGTGCGCGCGACGCTCGCGCGCCTCGAGGTCGACGGCCCGCGCTCCTCGCTCGGCTTCGACGACGCGCCGCGCGCCGCCCTGCGCGGCAGCTGGTACGGCCCGCGGCTCGTCAAGCACGTGTTGCGCGCGCTCTGGGACACGGGACGGGTGGTCACGGTCGGCCGTGAGTCCGGGCGGCACGTCTACGACGTCGCCGAACGGGGGCTGCCCGAGGCCGCCCGGCACGCGCCGGCGCTCGACGACGACGCCGCGCTCGAGCGCCTGGTGCGCCGCCGCGTGCAGGCCGCCGGGGCGTTGCGCCTCGCGGCGGACGCGAGCACCTGGACGCTGCCCGTCGCGGCGGCGGGGCGCCGCGCGGCGCTCGCGGCG
>JARGGE010000586.1 GCA_029210865.1 Trueperaceae bacterium | reverse complement strand
CTCGGAGAGGGCGTTCACGAAGAAATGGGGGACGCCGTCCACGGTCAACGGCTCCTCCGCGCCCGGCAGGACGACGGCCTCCTCGCCGGGATCGGGCGACAAGGCCAGCGCGAGCGTCGGCGCCGGACCGGCGCGCCACGCCTCGCTCGCGCGTCGCGCCAGTTCGTGGCGCGGTTCCTGCGGCACCCCGGCGTCGCGCAGCGCCCCCTCGACGAGCGCGCGAACCCCCGCCGACTGCGCGGGGATGGCGGCGATCAGCACCGTCGCCACCGGACGCTCGAGGGCGTCGGCAGCGGCGGCCCAGCGGTCGAACTCGGTACGAGCGGAATCGGATCGGTTGCCCATGCGGCGCTCCTCGCCAGGGCCTCGGCCCTACGGCGCGCGCCCGCGGGCGTGCGCCACGCCTCGTGATGGCCGGTCCTCGACCGGCCTACCTTCACCGTAGGTCCGGAGGGCGGAGGCGTCAAGGAACCCGGGCACCCGGTAGCATGCGCCCCGTGCCCGAGGTCCTGGTCCTGCTGCTCGACGTGGTCCTGCCCGTCTTCGTGATCATCGCCGCCGGCGCCGCGATCGGGCTGCGCTTCGGGCTCGAGGTGGGGCCGATCAACCGGGTCGCGCTCTACGCCGCGGTGCCGGCGCTCGCGTACCGCACCCTCGCGGAGCTGGAGCTGGCCGGCGCGACCGTCTCGCGGCTGCTCGCCGGGTACGTCGGCTACCTGCTGGCCGCGGCGGCGCTCGCGGCGCTCGTCGGTCGGCGCTGGACGCCCGTGCGGCGACGGGCGCTCGTGGGCACCAGCATGCTGCCGAACGCCGCCAACCTCAACCTGCCGGTGGCGCTCTTCGCCTTCGGCGCCGCCGGCCTCGAGCGGGCGCTCGTGCTGTACGTGGCCACGTCGCTCCTGATGTTCACGCTCGGCCCCAGCCTGGTGGGTCGGCCGACGACGCTGCGGCGCGCGCTGCGGACGGCGCTCGGCTTCCCGGTGCTCTGGGCGGCACTGCTGGGCCTAGCGGTCAACGGCGCCGACGTCACCCCGCCCGCCGCGATCGCGCGCGCCGTCGGGTTGCTTGCCGACGCCGCGATCCCGCTGGTGCTGCTCACCCTGGGCGTGCAGCTCGCCCGCGCGCGCCGCTGGCGGCCGAGCGGTGCGGCCTGGACGGCGGTGGGGCTCAAGCTCGGCCTCGGTCCGCTCCTGGCGGCCGCGGCGGGCCTGCTCGTCGGCTTGCGGGGTCTCGACCTGGCGGTGCTGGTGCTCATCGGCGCCATGCCGACGGCCGTGAACGCGGCGATGCTGGCGGTCGAGTTCGACGGCGACGCCGCGCTGGTGGGCGACGCGGTGGTGACCGGGACCGCCTTGGCGCTCGCCACGCTGC
>JARGGE010000585.1 GCA_029210865.1 Trueperaceae bacterium | reverse complement strand
CCCGGAGGCCACCCCCGATGCCAGCGAGCACGTCCTCGCCGTAGACGCCGCGCTCGAACGGCTGTCGGCCCGCAATGCGGATCTCGGGCGGCTCGTCGAGCTCCGGTTCTTCGGCGGCCTCGAGGTCCGCGAGCGCCCCGGTGGGGGCGCGTGGTTCCGGGTGACGCTGCCCGCGGCGTGAGGGCGCCGTGACGCCGCCGTGCGTGGTGAGGCGTTCATCGGGGACGGCGCGCCGTCAGGGACGGCGCTGCGGGCCCGTTAGCGGAGTCCGGGTCGGAGCGCAAGAGGGGTTCCCCTCTCGCCCGTCCAGGCGCGGCGACCCTAGGCTGAAGCGGTACCGCGCGGCTTGGCGTTCGGATCGTCCCAGCGTGAGGGCTGCGCCTTCAGGAGGCACACCATGAGGCTCCAAGGCAAAGTCGTCGTCATCACGGGCGCGGGCTCCGGCATGGGGCGCGCGATGGCCAACCGCTTCGGCAAGGAGGGCGCCAAGCTCGTCGTCGGCGAGATCGACGCGGGGCGCCTCGAGGCGGTCGTCGCGGAGGTCAAGCAGGCCGGCGGCACGATCACCGGGCTCGTCGGCAACGTCGCCAAGCGCGACGACGCCGAGAAGCTCGTCCAGACCGCGATCGACACCTACGGGGCGCTCGACGTGCTGGTCAACAACGCCGGCGTCATGGACAACTTCGAGGGCGTCGCCAACTTCACCGAGGCCCAGTACGAGCGCGTCCTGGGCGTCAACCTCTACGGCCCGATGGTGCTCTCACGCGCCGCGGTGACCTACATGAAGGCGCACGGCGGCGGCTCGATCGTCAACGTCGCCTCGGCGGCCGGCGTCGGCGGTGGGTCGGCGGGCGTCGTGTACACCGCGTCGAAGCACGCCGTCATCGGTCTGACCCGCAACACCGCCTTCACGTACGCGCCCAACGGCATCCGCTGCAACGCGATCGTCGCCGGCGCCGTGAAGACGGGCATCCAGGGCTCGATGGACATGACGAAGATGGACCAGGAAGCCGCGGCCCGCTACGGCCTGTGGCACGCCCTGGCCCCGGCCGCGCTCGAAGCCGAGGACATCGCCAACCTGGCGCTGTTCCTGGCCGGCGACGAGTCCAAGCTGATCAACGGCGCGCTGATCGCCGCCGACGCGGGGTGGAACGCGGCCTGACCGGCCCGCGCTGCGCGTGCTCCGCACGCCGGCGCACCCGTGCGCCCTCGGCCCCGCGCGATCCGTCGCGCGGGGCCGGATGGCGTCGGCCGGACGGGGCGCCGCGCTCCGCACGGCGGTCGCGCTCCGCACGGCGGTCGCGCTCCCCGGAACGGCGGGCGCGAGCGCGGACCTGCGTCGGCGCGTGTCCCGGCCCCCGCGTGCGTATCATGGGTTCCTT
>JARGGE010000584.1 GCA_029210865.1 Trueperaceae bacterium | reverse complement strand
GCCTCGAAGACTGAGGCGGCGCCCGCGCCCGCGCGTTGGGGCGCGCCGCACGGGCCGCGGGCGACCGCCGCGATAGCATTGGGGTCCGGCGCGGCCCCCGAGGCACGCCTCGAAGGAGAACCCATGACGCGACGCCCCACGCTCCTCGCCCTGCTGGCCACGGTCCTGTCGGTCGCTTGGGCGCAGCTGCCCCTCACGCCCCCCACGTACCTGCTGTCGTCCGGCACCGAGCTCGTCGTCGACGTGCCGGTGCGCGGCGAGCTGACCGCCGCGAGCGGCCAGAACTTCAAGGACGGCAGCCGCCTCGACGTGCTCGTGCTCCGCAGCGCGGGCGACGAGACGGTCGAGGTGCGGGTCGAGAGCGACGACTTCGACACCTACGCGACGCTCGTCGCCCCCGACGGCACGATCCTCGACGCGAACGACGAGGCCGCGGGCGGCGCCTTCTACGCCTCGCGGGTGCGCGCCTACCTGCCGAGCGCCGGCACCTACCTGGTGGTCGTCAGCGGGTTCGGGCCCGACGACCTCGGCGCCTACACCGCCACGCGCGTCGCGTACGCGCCCCCGCCCAAGGTCGTCGTCGACATCGACCTGCCCGGCCGCTACGAGGGCTTCCTGAACGAGGAGGCCGCCGACATGCTGTGGGTCACCGTCGAGGCGCCCACGACCGTCCGCGCGACGCTGCGCTCGTTCGACTTCGATGCGGTGCTCGAGGTCTACGACGACAACGGCTTCTACCTCGACGCCAACGACGACTTCGACGGCACCGACTCGCAGCTGGTGCTCGACCTGGAGCCGGGCCGCTACGAGTTCCTGGCCAAGGGCTACTGGGAAGCAGCGAGCGGCGCCTACACCTTCGAGGTCGAGGTCTACGAGCGGCCCGAGCCGGTGGTCGTCGACGTGATGGCGCCCGGCACCTTCGAGGGGTACCTCGAGCCGCAGATGATCGACATGTACCGCGTGACCCTGAGCGCCCCGGCGACCGTGACCGTCGACCTGCGCTCGCTCGACTTCGACGCGATGCTCGAGGCGTACGAGGAGGCTGACGGGACGGCGTACTACCTGGACGGCAACGACGATTTCGGGGAGGGGACCGACTCGCGGCTCGTGCTGGCCCTGCCGGCGGGTACGTACCTGTTCGATGCCGCCGGGTTCTGGGACGGCGCCAGCGGCAGGTACACGATCGACTTCGCTTGGTGAGCCCGAGCTGACGCGCGTGCGGGCTCGCTCGGCCTACGCGCGCAGCCGGTCGACGATCCCCTCGGCGAAGACCGCCACCGCCACCGGCAGGGCCGCCTCGTCGAGGTCGAAGCGCGGGTGGTGGTGGGGGAAGGCGGTCGCCTCGCTGCCCTGCGCGCCGACGAAGAAGTAGCAGCCGGGCGCCTGCTGGAGCCAGAGCGCCATGTCGTCGCCGCCCA
>JARGGE010000583.1 GCA_029210865.1 Trueperaceae bacterium | reverse complement strand
CCGTCATGGCGTCGCGGTCGAGCTCCGCGACGTCGGCGAGCGGCCGGCGGGCCGCACGGCCGACGCGGCCTTGGTCGCCGCGGCCCGGCGCTCGCTTGCGCGGATCGGGCGCGAGGCGAGCGTGGCGGCGAGCAGCACCGACGCGAACGCGGCGGTGGCTGCCGGCATCCCGGCGATCGGCTTCGGTGTCGCGGTGGCGGGCGACGCCCACCGTGCGAGCGAGTGGCTCGACCCGCGCTCGCTGGTCGACGGCTACACCGCCCTCGCGCAGCTGCTCGGCGAGCTCCGCGCGCGGCCCTGAGCCGCGACCCCGCGCCGGGCCCCCCGCCGCGGCCCCGCGCCGGAGCCCGCCGACGCGCTCCTCAGCCGTGGGCGGTGCCGCGCCGTTCGCGGCGGGCGCGAAGCGCCAGTGCGTCGACGAGCTCGTTCGTGGCGTGGCCCGCGTGGCCCTTGGTCCAGCGCCAGTGCAGGTCGTGCACGTCGGCGAGCTCGAGCAGCCGTTGCCACAGGTCCCGGTTCTTGACCGGCTGGCGGGCCGCGGTGCGCCAGCCGTTGCGCCGCCACGACGCGAGCCAACCGTCGGTGAAGGCCTTCTTGAGGTACTGGCTGTCGGTCACGAGGGTGACGTGGCACGGCTCAACGAGCGCCTCGAGCGCGCGCACGGCGGCCGTCAGCTCCATGCGGTTGTTGGTGGTGCCGGTCTCGTAGCCGCTCGCGGTCCGCTCGTGGCGACCGAAGGCGAGGTGGTAGGCCCAGCCGCCCTCGCCCGTCGCGGTCTCGCACGAACCGTCCGTGGTGGCGACGACCTGCTTGCGCGGGCCGTCCACCTGGGCCGATCCGTCGTCGGGGGATGGGCTCGCTGCCTTCATCGGGCGGCATGCTACCAGGTACGCCCGCGGGCGAGCCAGGCTGTACAAGGTCGGTAGAACCCTGCGAATCCCAGAGAAGCGTGTGGGAGACGTGTGTGCGGACTTCATGGAGGCGATGCGCGCCATGCCGACGCTTGACAAGTGTGCAAGGTTGGTCCTATGGTGTGGACAGAAGTTGTACGAAGCTTGATCAGCCTGCGGCGGAGCGGACGCCCCGGGCACCGGAAGGGGCGACCACGCTGATGGCGCGAGGCAAATACACGGTCAACGAGGTCGAAGAACGCACGGGTGTCCCCGCCACCACCTTGCGTCAGTGGGAGCGTCGCTACGGCCTGCCGCTCCCGGAGCGCTCCGAGTCCGGCTACCGGCTGTACGGCGACGTCGACCTCGACGACATCCGCGCGATGAAGGCGCACGTGGACGACGGCGTGCCGGCCTCGCGCGCCGCCGAGATGGTCAAGGAGCGCGCGAAGCCGCTGACGGGACCGCGGCCGATCGCCGGGCTCCGCCAGGACCTGGTGGAGGCCCTCGTGGCGCTCGACGACGCGCGGGCC
>JARGGE010000582.1 GCA_029210865.1 Trueperaceae bacterium | reverse complement strand
ACCCTCTACGGCGCCATGCTGGCCGGTGTGGACGTGGTCTTGATGGGCGCCGGTATCCCGCGCGAGATCCCCGGG
Source organism: Trueperaceae bacterium (assembly GCA_029210865.1). GTDB lineage: Bacteria > Deinococcota > Deinococci > Deinococcales > Trueperaceae > JAABTL01. Next base: position 1,364 of record JARGGE010000582.1, on the reverse strand, counting down.
GCGCTCGACGAGCTCTCCGAGCACCGGCCGACATCGTTGGCGGTCGACGTCGCGGGCGCGCGTGCAGCCGAGCCCACGCGGGTGCGCTTCGACCCGGCGGAGTTCGGCGGCGACGCCCTGCCGCCGACGCAGCGCCCGGCGTTCCTGCCGATCGTCTCCGCCCACTCGCTGGCGACCATGCTGCTCAAGAAGGCGTCGGGCGCGATCGCCGGCTTCGTGGTAGAGGCCCCCGTGGCCGGTGGCCACAACGCGCCGCCCCGCGGAGCGGCCGAGCTGGACGAGCGCGGGCAGCCGACGTACGGCGAGCGCGACCGGGTCGACCTGCAGGTCATGCGCGACCTCGGCGTCCCCTTCTGGCTCGCGGGCGCCGCCCACACCCCCGCCGCGCTGCGCGGGGCGCGGGAGGCCGGTGCCGCCGGCGTCCAGGTGGGCACCCTGTTCGCCTTCTGCGAGGAATCCGGCCTCGACGATTCGCTCAAGGCAGCCGCCCGCGAGCGCGCACGGGCCGGCGACGCCGAGGTGTTCACCGATCCCGCCGCGTCGCCGACCGGCTTCCCCTTCAAGGTCCTCGCGCTCCCTGGGACCCTGTCGGAGCCCGAGACCTACGCGGCGCGCACGCGACGCTGCGACCTCGGGTACCTGCGCCAGGTCTACCGGACCGAGGAGGGCGAGATCGGTTACCGCTGCGCGGCCGAACCGGTGACCGATTACGTCGCCAAGGGGGGTCGAGCCGAGGACGCGGTCGGTCGCAAGTGCCTGTGCAACGCGCTGATGGCCAACGTCGGCCTGGCGCAGACGCAGCCCGACGGCGCCGTCGAACCTGCCCTCGTGACCAGCGGCGACGACGTCGCGGCGCTCGTCCCCCTGCTCGCGCGCGGGCCGGGTGGGTACACGGCCGCCGACGTCGTCGACTACCTCCTGGGCCCGAGCTAGCGTTCGCGGCGCGCGCCTCACGCCCACCTCACGGTCGCCGCGGCACCCTGCGCTCGGAGCGGTTGACCCGCTACCTCCGATCGCCCCTCCCTTCCCTCCGAGGTCCGGCGCGCGAGCCCGTATCGTGGCGGCATGCCGTCGCCCACCACCGTGGCCTGGAAGGTCGCCGTCCAGCCCGGCGCGACCACCCTGAGCCCGACGCGCACCGAGGTCGTCGCCTTCGACCTCGAGGGCCGGCCCACGTCGTGGTTCCGCGAGGGGCGGACCTTCAAGCGCTCGCTGGCCTCGGACGTGGTCGGTCGCCGGACGGTCGACGGGGTGCGCCGCCGCTGGCGCCTGTCGGAGGCCGAGGCGCGCGCCGCGTTGCAGGCGCTGGCCGAGCGACCGGAATGGCAGGACCAACGGCTGGTCGGCATTCTGTCCCGGCGTCT